>CAZCEX010000028.1:0-16567 GCA_964497785.1 uncultured Thermoanaerobaculia bacterium
CGATCTCTGGTTCTTGATCTTTTTCGTCCACGACATCTCGGTCACGTGAACGAGCCCTTCGACACCCTCCTCGAGAGCGATGAAAGCGCCGTAGTCGACGATGCTGACGACCTCACCGTTCACCCTCTTGCCAACGGGGTACCTCTCGGGCACAAGAATCCAAGGGTCCTCGAACCGCTGTTTGTAACCGAGGGATACGCGCTCACGCTCACGATCGAAACGGAGGATGACGACCTCAACCTCGTCTCCGACTTTGAAATACTCGCTGGGATGACCGACACGACCCCAGGAGATGTCGGTGATATGCAGCAGGCCGTCCAGGCCGCCGAGATCGACGAACACACCGTAATCCGTGATGTTCTTGATGGCTCCGGTGACCAGTTGGCCCTCTTCGAGGGTTTCCATCGTGGCTTCTTTGGCCTTGTTGACGACCTCTTCGAGCAGAGCCTTCCGCGACAGCACGACGTTGGAACGCCGACGGTCGAACGAAATGATTCGGGTTTCGACCTCTTGGCCGATGTAGTCCTCGAGACGCCTATTGGGCCGAATGTCGACGAGGGAACCCGGCAGAAAGGCCCGGATACCGATGTCTACCGACAGGCCACCCTTGACCCGCTCGATCACCGAGCCCGTCACCGCCTCCTCGTTCTTGAATGCTTGTTCGAGAACAGTCCAGATCTTCAACCGTGCGGCTCTATCGAGCGACAGGTGAACCCGACCCTCGACGGCGTCGAGTCGGCCAACATACACCTCGACCTCGTCACCAACCTTGACCTGGGCATCGCCGGTTTCCGCGTCGGTAACCTCGGCAAGCGGGACAGTACCCTCACATTTGAAGCCGATGTCGACCATTACTTCGTCGTTGCTGATGGCGACGACAACCCCACGTACCACATCGCCCTCTTTGAGCGACTGGACCGAGGTGTCCATTTCCATCAACTGTTCCATCGACATCTGTTCGGTGTCCTCCCCGATGTCACCGTTTCCACTGAGTTCAAGGTCCATGTTCAAAAGCTCTTCCTCCTCGTTGGACACACCTCATGCGGCCAAGCATCCAAGATCTCGTGACCTTACGGGGTAACCCATACTCATGTCAAGCTTTCGCTGTGTTTCTAGCCTCAAACGCCTGCTGAGCCGAGAGCATCCTCGATATGGAGCAGGTGAAGCGGCGATCCGCGGCCCGTTTCAGGGGCTGCAGAGTCCGGATTTTGCGTCCTGGACCATCTCGGCGAGCCGGTCGATGACCTCTTCGAGGGACATGTCCGTCGTATCGAGAACTGCCGCCCCCTCGGCGACCTGAAGTGGCGAATCTGGACGGTTCGTATCACGAAGATCGCGCGCTGCCTGGTCGCGCACTACCCCTTCGAGACTGACATCGACCCCGCGGCCTCGAAGTTCCTGAAACCGTCTCAGCCCTCGCATCTCTGGCGCCGCGGTGAGAAACACCTTGAGCAGGGCATCCGGGAAAACCACCGAACCGATGTCGCGCCCCTCCATGACCCCGCCGTTCGCCACACCCATGCGCCGCTGCTCGGGAACCAGGGCTCGCCGAACCTCCGGCAACGCCGACACCTCCGAGGCCATGACCGAGCATTCCGGTGAGCGAATGAGATCGGTGATCTCCTCCTCACCCACCCAGACCCGCATACCCTGCGGTCCAGGCTCTACCCGCAGGCCTGTCTGCGCGAGTCTGGCAACGCCAGGACCGTCGACGTCCGGTTCGAGGGGGGGCTCGAATCCGGCCCGCAAGGCCAGCAAACCAACGGCCCTGTACATCGCCCCCGTATCAAGATACGGGAGTCCGAGCCTGGCCGCGAGGCGGATAGCCACCGTCGATTTCCCGGCTCCGGAAGGTCCGTCAATGGCGATGACCATCGGGGTCTGTGTGGTTTCGTGTGTTTCTGACAACAGCGATCCCATCTCCGGCGTCTGCCGGGCGGGCAGTGTACTTGAACCCGACCTCTAGGAGGGCGTAGGGCATTGATGGTGGATGGATTTCGGAGAGTCGTTTGAGGTCCTTTTTCGATGGGAACGGGCTAAGGTCATCGAGGACCACGGTATCCTCTATCTATGGGTCGCCCCCCCCATCTCGACTCCCGCCGCTTGTGCCTCGACGAGCGCTCTCTCGTCGCCGTGTCACCGCACGGACGCCTTCGCCTGGCCGTGGGGTATCCGAACTCCTACAAGGTCGCGATGTCGTCCCTGGCCTACCAGTGGGTCACCCGTCTGGCGGCCTCGGTCGAAGACGTCGGTATCGAGCGCTTCGTCTGCGATCCCCAACTCGCCGGACGAACCCTCGAAAGCGACGCACCGCTCGGGAACTTCGATGTCCTCGCCTTCAGTTGCTCATTCGAACCCGACGCGGTAAACCTGCTCAAGGTGCTCGACGCAGCGGGCATCCCCGGCCGATGGCGTCTGCGCGCGCCCCGACATCCCCTGGTCGTTGTCGGCGGGGCAGTTGCTTCGATCAATCCGCTGCCCCTGGCAGAGGCGGTCGACGTGTTCGTCCTCGGCGCGGCCGAGATACTGTGGCCGGGTCTCCTTGCTTCGATCCGCGATACGTCGGATCGTGATCGTCTGCTCGCCGATCTCGCCGAAACCGATGGTTTCTTCATTCCCCGGCATCACCTTGACAGCGACGGCAAACCTTCCGGCCGGCGTCGGCGCCTCGAAAAGCGTGATCGCCACATGAGCGATGCCGAGACCGTACCGGCCTCCCACATCGTCACGCCACATACGGAGTACAGCAATCGCGGTCTGGTCGAGATGTCACGGGGCTGCCCCGAGAAATGTAACTATTGCTGGGTCAGCTACAGCTACGGCCGCCTTCGCACCTACGATGCCGATGCCATTCTGGCCCGTGTTGACGAGCTGTCGCACGTGACAAATAGGATCGGGTTCGTGGCCACCGCCGTCGGTGACCACCCTGACCTCGCGGCCATCCTCTCCGAGTGTCGAGGCCGACAGCTCGAGGTCGCGTTGTCATCCTTGCGCATCCCGGCCATGGTGCCCGAAGTCCTCAACCCGCTCGCGGCTTCCGGGGCGAGATCGGTCACCATCGCCCCTGAAACAGGCAGCGACGCTCTGCGAAAGAAACTGCGCAAGCCGATCAGCAACGCAAGAATCCTGGAGGCCGTTCACACGAGCCAGGAGTGCGGTATCTCCAACCTGAAGATGTACTTCATCCTTGGTCTTCCCGGGGAAAGCGATGCGGATATTCAGAGCATCGGAGAGCTGCTGCGAGACTCGATGGATATCATGCTGCGGTTCGGACGCGGACGCGGACGGTTGGGAACGCTGAACGCGGGAGTATCGATCCTGATACCCAAGCCCTATACGCCATACCACAAAGAGGCCATGTTGAGCTCTCGAGAGGCACGACGGCGACTCCGTCTTCTCGGCGCCTCCATCAGCGGGATCAACAACCTCAAGATGACCTTCCCGTCGTACAGTCAGGCGCTGTGGCAGGGTTTTCTGAGCCGAGCAGGGACCGATGCCTTTGCTGCCCTGGAGGAGGCGGCAGCAGGCGTCCCGATCTCTCGCATCATCTCCGACCACCGCATTGAGGTGGAAAAAACGACTATCACCCCGCAGCAGGCGGACCCCGTCTGGTCGTTCATTTCTTCAGCGCCGCAACGAAAGCCTTGAACCTAGACTGAGCTAACCGTAATTCGGCGTCCCCGTCGGCAACGGCATCGGCACGGCACGCTTCTCGGGTTGCTGCGGCCGCAGAGGCCGGCTAATCGGACGCCTGCCGGCCAAGGTCACAGGGACCACCACTTCTGGGAAGTCTTCGAGCGACGTGCGGATAATGATCTGAGTCGCTCGGGGTGTGACCACATCCTCGGCAGTGATTGCTTCAGTTGGACTCACCCGAATGCTGTGGGCGCGGCTTTCTCCCTTGTCGAGAAGCGTTGCGACGACCAGTCCCTCATCCTCAACGTCGATTCCCACGACCTCAAATCCCTCTTCCCGGTTGTGGACCATTCTGAAGAGTGTTCCCTGCTGCGCACCCGCGCCCTCTTGAATCCACAGCTGCAACCGCTCCGGACGAACCTCCATGACAGGTCGCAACCTGACCGTCACTGGAATCTCCATCTCCTTCATCTTGGGATGGTTGGTCGTCAACCAGGCATTCCCGGTAAACTGCCCTGGCGCGGCATCTGCGCCGACCGAAGCCGTCAACCAGATATCGCCCTCCTGCGGTTTGAACCCGGGCTGAGCGGCCGCTTTGGGATCGTGGGGAAGAGCTGCGAGAGAAATGCCTTCTTTGTCAAATCGAATCTCTGTAATCTCGAGCGGCTCACCATCGGTTCGGTGGAGAAGAATGCGCCCTTCTGCTGCGCTACCCGCCACCGCATTCACGTAGATTTGGGGTCGTGGTCTGATCTCGATCATGGCCTCGACGGTGAAGCTCAAAGTGAGATTCAGGCTCTTGGTATCCGGATCGTCGAGAGCAACCACGATCGACTTTTTCAAAGACCCATTCTGGGTCGGGCGCGTGTGGACTTTTGCAACGAGCTTTCCCGACTGACCTGCCGGGACCACCGAGTCGAACTCGGCGACTGTGCAGCCTCAAGAGGGTTTGGCGCGAATGATCTTGATATCGTGTTCGGTATCGTTGTGAAAAACGTAGGTTGCGACGGCATCCTGGCCGGCGACTACAGTCCCGAGCTGGAGGTTGGCATTCTCAACCCTGAATACCGGCGCTGCTTCTTCCTTCTCCTGTTCAGTCAAGGCGACCGATGCGACCGCCAGAACCAGAATCGCAGCAACAACCAGGGCGAGCTTGAATTTCGATTCCATAAAAAACCTCCAGCAAATGGCCCGCGGTTCACCCGCCAAGCTCGCGGGATTGTAACACTCGGAGATCTGCCATTTTTCCCCGAAGGAGAAGATTTTCCAAACGATGACAACTTTGGTTCGGGGAAATACGCCAGATCTCCTAGCGCAACATGATCAACATCATCTTTGCCGGCTCAGGGGCGTGAAGGGCGTGCGGGACTTCAGCTGGCATCAGAACCACATGCCCGCTCGCCGCTTCAACCTGCGCTCCGCCGATGGTCAGCTCGAGCCGACCCGTCAGCACATGAACAATGGCGTCGAAGGGCGCCGTATGTTCGGACAGACCTTCGCCTTTGTCGAATGCGAACACCGTCAGCGTGCCACCGGAGGTCCGGGCCAGCTCGCGGCTGACGATTCCCCCATCTGCCACACCCACGAGCTCGGCCGCTGCCACTGCCTGCGCAGGCTCGAGTCCCTTCTTCTTCTTATCGTCACTCATTTATTGCTCCTTTTGCGGACTCCCCAATGATCCCCTCTTTGACGACGTCCGGCCTTGACCTGAGTCAAGAGGACTAGGAGTATGTAGTGCATAGAATTGGCGGCGCTTTCCGGGTGTCGTTTGGCCCATTTTTCGGCGTATTCTTGGCCCATACCACCAGTATGAACCTGCAAACCCGCAAAAAAATGGCCTCAAACGCCCCACCGAAATCCATCCACCCTCTATGCACTACAAACTCCTACCCCCGCCGGGGATAGACGGCGGGGCCAGTCAGCACTCCAACTATCGCACCTTCGAACCGGTCCCGCCAGCTGTCCACGACCTCGTCAGCACTCCGCGCCGGCATGAATCCCAGGCCTTCTGCCAGGTCAGACGCCAGATCAGAGACGAGGTGGACCCTGCAGCGCCCGGTTTTCTCCACGATCCGGAGGGTGGTGTGACCGTACTGTACCCACCTGTCGGCGAGGATTGAGAGAATTGTATCCGGCTGTGGGTCGGCGAGGAAAGGCGCCATGTCAGCCGAACCCATGCCCAAACCCATCTCCGCCACATACAGAACCTCTCCACCAGGACGCACGAACCGACATGCAGCATCCAGACCCTTGTGCGCCTGGATGAGCGTCGAGTCGCAGGGAGCGCCGCCTCCGGACGCGACAACCAGGTCAAACTCCTGGCGGTCGAGTTCAAAACCCTCCTGGACCCGAGCGATCGCCGCAGCCCAGGCGCTCTCCCAGTTACCGGCGAATGCCTCGGAGATTCCGCCGCCCACACCAGGCACGAGGCACAGCGTCAGGTCGGGGGGGCGCAGTGCAGCTGCGCGAACGATCTGGTCGGCAACCGGATTACCCGCAAGAACCCCGGGTTCGCAGTTGGGTTCGCGCCGCGGCGGCTGTTGTGCCACATCGAGGACCAGGGAGTGATTGGCCTGGATCTCCTCGTAGCCGGCGATTCCGGGAAAAACCATCTTCGGACCACCACCGAAGCCCGCGAAGTAGTGATGGCGCACCGCGCCGATCGTAATCAGCAGATCAGCCTCCAACGCCGCCCCGTTCAGCCGAATGTCGAGCCCCTCCGAAAGCCGCCCCACAGAAACGAGCGACGCCGAGTCTCGAGCGTTGTGTTGCAGCACAGTGATCGATTCCGGTACAGGTCCGAGGTGGATCCGCAGAGCCTTCTCGTCGAGACCGGGATGGGTGCCGCAGGCCACGAGGACCGTGACCCGCCGGTCGGGAATGCCCGCCTGACGAATCCTGCCCAGCACCTCGGGAAGGATGCGGTCAAGTTCACACGCCCGGGTCGAATCCGGAACAACGACGACCGCCGACGCCCTCTTCTCAGCCATCTGGACCAAGGGGGCGACGTTCAGGGGCCGATCGAGCGCGTTGGCTGCAAGCCCGGCCGGATCTGGACTGCCAGATCGCCCGGACGGCTGCAAAGCCCTGACCCGCACACCTCTGAGGTCAACGGCTCTGGTGTCATTCCCAAAAGGCAGCCTGACGATCATGATGAAGCCCTCACTCGCCGACTCCCAACACCTCGGCCTCGTACTCACTCAGCCCCGAGAAACGACGGAACGGTCGGCCGCGGGCGCCATCAGGGTCCGGCAGCCCGACGGCGCCCGACTCGGAGATCAGATCTTCCAAAAATGCCTTGAACGCCGATTCGGCGTTGTCCTCGGGGATCAAGGTCCGCGGATCAAAGCCGTTGCTCAAAAGACGTACTACCCGAAGCTTCGGCCGGTCACTCCAGGGGGGATCGAGCATCAGGTCGACAACCACGAACGCGGGTTCCCCGGGTACAGTGATGCCCCCTACCGCCACCGCTCCGACCTTTCGAAGCGACATCGATCGCCGTTCGCCGCCTACCATAATCGACAGCTTGCCGTCAGCCCACTTGACGGGCACGGCCTCCATGACCTTGAGCTTGTGGACAACGGGCACGGCAACGGCGACAGGATCGGGTCCAGGCAGAGCCCACGGTTCGCCAGCGTTTCCTGCCACCGTTCCCGTCGATGCCGCGGCACCGTCCCCGCCGACACCGAGTTGTTCGGCGTGCTGGGAATCCAGGGCCCCAAGCTCCTCCTGCAACGACGTCAGCTCCCCGCGAGTCTCCTGGGGCAAATCGTCGGCGGTCAGAGCCCGCTCGACAAGCTCCTTTGCTGCCGGGGAACCGATAGTCGCCGCAACACGAGCAAGTCGCATCAGAACGCCCGAAGGAGTCGACTCTTGGCTGGCGGCGAGCCCCGCCTCGACCGTCGCCGCGAGCACGTCCTTGCCGACGAGGCCGGTGAGCGACTCGGCCACACGCGCCGTCAACGCCGGGTCCAGCATCCCACTGGGCGCCACCTCAAGGACTTCCGGCCACCTTTGAGCAACCAGGTCGAACTCACCGTTGCGGAGCCCGTCGCGGATGACCCGAAGCATGTGGGGGATGGCGGGCTGGATGTTCTCCAGATCCCGTGCAACGTCCCAGTAGGCCGCCGCGGCGTCGAAGTCGTGCGCATTCTCTTCGAGGTGGTCGCTGAGAAGTTTCTCCGCCTGTGGCAGGTCCCCCCGCTGGCGAGCGGCGATGGCTTCTTCGAGAACCGGGCTCTCGTGAACGACCTCACGGGCATCGAGAGCCTTGTCGATGAACTGTTCCTCGATCCTCAAACGCCGAACCGCTAACGCGAAGACGAGTCCAAAAACAAAGCCCGCAACGTGCGCCCAGTGTGCGACACCCGTACCCTGTCCCCCAGCACTGTCGATCGCTTGACCGTAGAAAAACTCCCGCAGGAGCCACAACGGGAGCATGATCCACGCCGGCGCATCAAAAACCCGCGGCGCGATGAAAAAGAAGAAGAGAAACCGGATCTTGGTTTTGGAATGACGGATCAGGAATGCCCCCATGAGACCCGCAATCGCTCCGGAGGCCCCTACCAACGGTCCGGTCATGGAGGGATATTTGAGGACATAAATCAAAGCGGCGACGACTCCCGCCGAGAGGTAGAACCCCAAGAACAAGGGGCGACCCCACTTGTCCTCGATGTACGGACCCGCCAGGTATAGGAACAGCATGTTGAAGAAAAGGTGTCCGAAACCGCCGTGCATGAACTGGTGGGTGATGTAGGCATAGGCCTTCTGGTGAGCGGGAACCAGGCCCAGCTCGAAGTAGGGGGAGGTGCCGAGGGCGCTGTAAAAACGGCTGGTCAGCTGGTCGAGCTGCTTCTGCCGGTCCTCTACGCTCTCCTCCTCTTCTTCGTCTTCCCCCAGGAACATTCCGCGCGCCGTGACACCCTCCTTCAAGATTTCTTTGAAGGCATCTCGTTGACCCTGGTATTCGGGGAAAAAGCCGTAGAGGTGCTCCTCGATCTCCGGCTCGAGTTCGAGATCGGGATTTGCGAAGGCGTACTCGGCCAATTCACTGAATCGCCGCTGGGCCTCCTCCTCGGCCGACTCCACCCCACCCAGCGTGACGACGAACATCAACAGACAAAGCCCCATGATCGAGAACGTCACCCACGGCAGCCGCCGCACTGTACTCTGGTCGTGTCCAATTGGAATGAACATGCGCCCCCCGATCGATAACGCTAGTATAGCGATCGATGGCTGTTGGAACACTGATTCTTGTTGAAACCTCCTCGCCCGGAAACCTCGGCGCCGCCTTGCGCGTGGCCGCGAACTTCGGTGTCTCGGAGATCAAGCTCGTTCGTCCTCTGGTCTCGCCGAACGACCCCGAGGCCTTGCGATGGGCCTGCGGCGCCCACGCTCATCTCGAGATTTCTGTCTTCGGTTCCTTCTCCGAGGCGGTTGCACCCCACCGAACCCTCGTCGCGACCGCCTCGGGTCGTGGCCGGCAGAACCAGCCGCTGCTCAGCCCTCACGACGCGACTGCTGCACTGGCACGTCGGGGCCTCAGAGATGCCGCCCTGGTATTCGGCAGCGAAACGCGGGGACTCAGTCGCGCACATCTTGACCGGTGCCACCTCGCGGTCCGCCTGCCAACAAATGCCGACTTCCCAGTGCTCAACCTGACCCAGGCGATCGCCATCCTCCTCGGCCACCTCACGATCTCGAGCAGAGACGGGCTCGACCCGTGGCCCGAACCGGCGCCACACGAGACAATCGACGCCATGATGGATCACCTCCACCGGGCCCTGCTGCTCGTCGAGTTCCTCGACCCGGTCAACCCCGATCGCATCCTCCGAAAACTCCGCCAGGTGTTTGGCCGCGCCGGCCTGACCGAGAACGAGGCGGCGATTTTCCGTGGCATCTGCCGCCAGGTCGAGTGGGCCGTGGGAAACGCAGAGAATAAAACGCAAGGGAAGACAGAAGAAGTGGTTTGACCTGTGGCTGTCGCTGCAATCTGACTCTGTTTCTGCCGCTGAGCCTGTTTCTGTTCCTGAACCTGATCCGGTCCCTGGATTTGTCTCGGGGTGGGTGGCCGTGGCCGCCACAGTGACCGTGTCCGGATCCGTGGCGGTGACCAGTCTCACCGGACCCCGAACTCTCAATCCTTCCCCATGGACCTGCGTCCGACTTCTCTTTGTTTCTTCTTTGCGCCTTTGCGTCTCTGCGCCTTTGCGTTGATTGTGTTTCTCTTTTTATTGCCCGTGGACCTCGCGGCTGAGCTTTTCGGCGCGCCTCAGGAGGTCCGCGTTGGCCGGATGGCGATCAAGGGCGGTCGAGAGCGTCATCGCCGCCTCCATGTATTTACCGTGACGCAATAGGAAATCTACGAGGCGAACGGCGACGGTCGGATGTTCCGGCGACAACTCGAAAGCCCGTTCCAGCACCAGCTTGGCCTCGCCAGGTTTGTCCGCCATTTCAGCGACCCGCGCAATCTCGAAGAGCACACTCAAGTTGGTCGGCTCCATACCCCTGGCCGCGCGGAGGTATTGCATCGCCATCTCGAGATCACCCTGGGACACTGCGATGCGCGCCAGATTCCTGTAGGGCCGCGCGCTGTCGGGATTCAGACGCAGTGCTTCACCGGCCGCTTCAAGCGCGCCCGCTGAATCCCCCTCAACCTCGAGAGCTCGCGCCAGGAGCGACCACGCATCGGCGCGGACCGACGACGGGAGCCGCCGCTGGGTCGTGAGGCCACGAACGATTGCCGCCGTAGTGGCCGCATCCTCTTCTGCGAGATGCCAACGAGCACGCACGAGATCTGCCCTCGGATCCCCAACTCCCTCGTTGATGGTCGCCCAGGCCTCGTCGTTCTTTCCATGTGCCCGCTGGGCCTCGGCGAGCTCGATCAGGGTCACCACCCGAACGCGCGGATAGGCCTCCAGCCGTCGTCGAAGGCCTTCGAAGCGCAGCCACTCCTCGTCGCCGGGAGTCAGCTCGACTTCGGGAGAGCGGTAGCCGGGTGCGACTGCCTCGGCCTGAGCCAGGAGCTCGAGGCCGTCGTCGAATGCTCCGCGGTAGCGGGTGACCAGAGCCGACAGCCGAAGAGTGAATGGACGGCTGGGGTCACGAATCAACGCCTCGTCGAGAGCGCTCCAGCCAACATCGAGGTCACCCTCGAGCACGGCAACTCGTGCCCCGTTCAGGAACCCATCGGCATCTGCAGGCTGCCAGCGGATCTGGCGCCTTGACAGAACACCAAGACCCCGCACAATCGTTTCCTGGTCTGCCTTCGCGAGATCACCGCCGACAAGTCTCCGAGCACGCATCACTGCAGAGGGCAACGCCAGGAGCCCCGACTCGGCCATGGCGACGGCGCCACGATCCGGATCCTCGCCAAGCTGTCGAGCCGTATGTTCCCACGCCCCCCATCCGATCGCGCTCAACGTTTCAACGCCGAGGGCAAAGACTGCCGCCGTGAGGAGCACGAAGCTGCGGGTTCTCTTCACAACGCCCACCGCTGCCATGCCGGAGTACCGACCGTGCCAAAACGGCGCGCCTCTGGAAGCAGAACGGCCGCCAATTCGAGACCTTCGGCATTGTCAGCTTTGCCGATCAGACCCTGAAGGGCCTGCCATCCTTGATTTTTGGGGCAACGGGGGAATATTGGCACGGTGATTGCTTGTTACTCCAGTCAACCGGCCAACAGAAGCCGGCTCAACGATCTTACCTCCTCCTTCCTTCTGCGGACCTCACGGTCCACATCTTTTTTTGGCGAACTATTTCGCCGGCTGTCCGTTTCAATAAGTGGAAGACAGAAGGAGGCACCCCATGGCAAGAAAGCAACTCTTCATCGTAGCCCTGATCGCAGCGGTAGCGTGTACCGCAGGCGCCACCGATGGCCGATGGTTGAACGTGCACGTCACCGAGGCCGAGGACAATACGACCGTCAAGGTCCACCTGCCGTTGAGCCTGATCCTGACCGTCATCGAAGGCATCAACGTCGACGGCTTCGAGGCGGGCAAGGTCGAACTCCACATGGGCGAGATGGACGTCGACTGGCAGACCATTCTCGGCTCACTCAAGGACGCGCCCGTCGGCGAGTACGTCACCGTCGAGTCCGACGAAGCCGACGTCATCGTTAAGAAGCAGGACAACATGATCCTCATCGACGTCAATGAAAAGAGCGACGAGAATGCAAAGGTCACGGTTCGGGTTCCCCTGCCGCTGATCGACGCCTTGACCCTCGACGAGGACAACCGCATCGACGTTGCCGCCCTCCTGCGCGGTTTCGACGCCCTGCCCGACGGCGACCTCGTGACCGTTGTATCGCCAGATGCCAACGTCAGGGTCTGGGTCGAGTAGCTGGAGGCATCCATGAGACAACGAGGTATATCCACCCTCGGCGCGGTCGTGCTCTCCGCCCTCGCGGCGCTCGCTACCGCTACGGTCTTGGCTGACTGGGTCGTGGTCGACGTGCGCACCCCTGAGCCGGAGAATCTCCGCATATTGGTGCCATTCCCGCTCGTGATCGCCGACATCGCGATGGCCTTCGTTCCCGATCACGCGCTCGAGGAAGCGCGGGTCCCGGAGGAGGTCCAGGCTCAGAAGAAGGCCATCCTCGGTGCGATTGAATCGCTGGCCGACGTTCCGGACTGCAACCTGGTAGAGGTCGAGACCCCCGACGAGCACGTGCGGATCTTCATGGAAAACGGCGAGCTTGGTGTGTACGTCGATGCCGAAGACGCCAAGGTGCGGTGCTCGGTTCCCCTGGCCGGCATCCACAAGGCGCTCGAAGGCTGGGACTGGCAAGTATTCGAGCCGCGGCTCGCACTGAAGGCCCTGCACTCGGCGAAGCACGGCCCACTTGTCGAGGTGCACGCCGACGACGGCACGCATGTAAAGATCACGAAGTGGTGATGACGGCCGAGAATCCGCGGACAGGGGTAAACCCTGTCCCTATAATAATAAACGTAGGGCCGGGGTTTACCCCCGGCCGCGATCCCAGGATCTTTGCAAGAGGCTGAGATCAAAAAGAACAACCGGGCGGGTCCCCCTCCCGGTTGTTCTTTTTGAATAGACCATCTCAATCAGTAGCGGCTACGCCACGCTCCGCATTGATCCGAGCGTCGATCTCTTCGAGCTTTCGGCGCAGGCCTTCGTGCTCTTCGTCGCTGAAAGCAAAGATGTTACGCTTCTCATAGAACCGCAGACCGAGCTCGACCTGGGCTCTCGCACGCTGGAGATCTCCGGCCTCGAGGTGTTGGCCTACCTTTTCGTACAACGACTCGCGCACGATTCTTCGGGCTCGATCCTCCGGGGAGAAGATCGTAAAACCGGTGATCGCCATCGCAGTCGCCAGACGAGCTGCACGCTCGGCCTCAAGGTCTGCCTCGACCGCGTGCAGCATCTGGGCAAGGTCGGCCTTCTCCGAGTCGGAAACGGCTGCATCATGCCGAGTCTCGAGATCCTTCAGCTTATGCTCGAGGGCTCCGATCCTGTCCGTCTCCGCCTCGATCGCATCGTAGGCTCGAGCGACGAGCGCATTCTCGAACGAGGCGAACATCAATGAGCCGAGAATTGCCACCACGGCAACAACTATCAAGGTCGCCCCCGTCGAGGCAAGACGGGGGCGCCGGCGTGACCATTTCGCCAATCGGTCCGACAGGCGTGGTTGAATGGCAGAGACCGCCCTGAACTCGCGGAAGCTCCTGATATCGGCGGCCAACTCCTCGGCGGACCGATACCTCTTGAAGGGGTCTTTTTCCAGAGCCTTCATGCAGACCGCCGACAGATCCCGACTGACCACGGGATTCTGTTTCTTCGGTTCGTCGGGCTCGTGGAACATCACGCCCTTCATGGACTCGCCGGCATCGCGGCCGAAGAACGGGTTCACCCCCGTGAGAATTTCAAAGAGCATGACCCCGAGCGAGAAGACATCGGCCTGGCGATCGGCCGTCAGAGCCTGACCGGCTGCCTGTTCGGGCGCCATGTAGGCCGGTGTGCCCATGACGGCGCCCAAACGCGTGCGCCGCGAGTCCTTTTGCTCCTCACCATCCTCCTCATGCAACCTCTTGGCGAGTCCCCAGTCCATCACGTAGACCACCCCGAGCTCGTCCACCATGATGTTCTCCGGCTTGAGATCGCGATGGATCACTCCCTGAGCGTGGGCGGCCGCCATGGTCTGACACACTCTCTCGAAAATATCGACGAAGTGGATGATGTCCTGGCGGTCACGGATGTCTCGGTCGGATCGTTGGGCCAGGAGATCGCTCAACGTACGCCCTTTGACCCTCTTCATGGAGTAGAAAAGCTGTCCCTCGGGAAGAGTACCCACCTCGTACACAGGGATGGCCCCGGGGTGATCGAGCCCGGCGAGGATCTCGGCCTCGGCGAAGAAGCGGCCTCGAGCCTCCGTATTGTGTGACAGCTCCTGCCGAAGCTGCTTCACAGCCACAGACCGGCCGAGCTGGGTATCGGTAGCCAGGTGGATCACCGCCATCCCCCCCTGACCAAGCGAGCCCACAAGACGATAACGCGGCTGCCCAGATTCAGGGATTGCAGGCAAGTCGATTGTTTTCCCAGACGAGCTTGAACCTGGAAGATCCATCGTCATCTCCTGGTCGTCAGAACTGGTCCCCGGCGGCGGCGCTACTGTTTGGTCTTCGCTGTCGTTCATTCTTCCTCACTCCACACCTGAGGTGGCCCCTCATTATGGACGATCGCCAGGGAATACTCTGCTGTTGAGTCATGCGATCGTCACGAGCGTCATATTCCAGTCACAAACGTCACATCGAGGTAAAGATCCGAACAATTCCCTGGACCCCGCGTATCGTGTGAGTGTCCGGTTCATTGCCAGGTCCGAAGGAGGATCTATGCGAACTTACGCCGTCACCCTCATCGTGCTCGCCCTCGTCGCCCCGTTCGGTTTCACGCAAACAGGCGCCCCGGAGGAATCGGGACAAGAGCCTGAGGCCGGCACCGAAACCGCAGCCAAAGAGTCAGATGACTCAGCTCCAGAGGTCGTAGAAAAGGACGGCAAACGCGTCTTCACGGACCGCGTCGTCGTAACGGCCGCCCGCCAGGAGCAGGCGACATCGGAGACCCCGGCCGCGATCACGGTCATCAGTGCCGAAGAGATCGAAATGCGTAACCCCGCACGAATGGTCGACCTTTTCAAAGAAATTCCCGGCGTCGACATCCAGGGCGAAGGTCCATTCCGTGGGCTGCCGGTCATTCGAGGGCTCGGCTCGAATCGAGTCCTCGTCCTGGTTGACGGCGAACGCCTCAACAATGCCCGCGAGTCGACCCTGTTCGCCGGCATCCAGATGGGACTCGTCGATCTCGCCGAGGTCGAACGCGTAGAGGTGCTGAGAGGCCCCGCGTCTGTGCTTTACGGCTCCGACGCCATGGGCGGCGTCATCAATATCATTACCAAGAAACCGGACCTCGGCGCCGAACAGTTCAAGCTCCACGGCAACGTCAACTACACCTACGGCTCGACGGCCGATTCGAGCGCAGCCCAAGCCTCGGTCAAGGGTTCCGGTGATGGGTGGGGGTTCAACTTCACCGCCGGATACGAAACCTCCAGCGACTACAAAGCGCCCAAAGATGCGGCCGAATCACCCTACTACTCCGAGTACGTCCTCGAGGACGGCACCGTGCCCAACAGCGGCATGGACCAGGCCAGCGTGCAGGGCGGCTTCCGGATTCTCACCGGCAGCCGCGGAGTCTTCAAGACCAACCTCGAGGTGGTACGCACATCGGACGTCGGGTTCCCCGGCTTCGACCCCGAAACGAGCGGCGTCGACATCAGCTTCCCGAACTTCGACCGCGACAAGCTCTCCGCAGGCTGGGACAGCGGGCCCTGGGGCATGTTCTCCAACGTCAACTTCAACGGCTACTTTCAACACATCGTCAAAGAAAGCATCATGAACATCGACCCCAGCCCCTACTTCTTCATCCACTCGTATACGAAGTCGGACGTCAAAACCTACGGATTCAACACCCAGGGCATCACTGATCTCGGCATCAATCACCTGACGATGGGCCTCGATTTTTATCAGGACAACCTCGAGGATGAAGCGACCAACGAGTACCCGTGGGAGACGAACAACTACACATCGGTGCCCAAGAGCCACCAGACCGGTCTCGGCATTTACCTTCAGGACGAAATCCAACTGGCGGACCGCTGGCGCCTGCTCGCCGGCCTGCGCTACGACACATTCGCTTTCAAGAGCGAGGACGACCCGCTGTACCAGGGCGAACCTTTCGACGTCACCGACTCGGATGTCTCGGGCAACATCGGCGCCATGTACGCGATCGCTCCCCATGTCGAGCTCACCGCCCTTGTGGGCCGTGGTTTCAGAACCCCGAACATCCAGGAGCGCGCCTACAACGGCAGCGTCTCCGAGCCCGGTTTCTGGGTTGTGCAAAACCCCGATCTCACCTCGGAACGTTCGCTCAACTACGAAGCGGGCTTCAAGATCACCTATGACCGTTACTACGGCGGGTTCAATATCTTCTACAACGATGTCCAGGACCTCATCACCTTCGTTGAGCTCGGCGAGGACCCCAATACCGGCCTCAATCTCATTCAGTACGACAACATCGAGGACGCGACCATCAAGGGCGTCGAAATCGAGCTCGAAACCCTCTTCGCCAGCAACTGGACCCTGATCACCAACTTCTCCTACACAGAAGGCGACAACGACAATACCGGCGAGCCCCTGGCATTCATCCCGCCCTGGAAGGTCGCGCTCGGTCTGCGCTACCAGCAACCGAAGTGGTGGTGGGAGATCATGGGTCGGTTCGTCGGCGAACAGACCCGGGTGCCGAGCCCCGAGAATATCGCCAACCCAGAGGACGAAGCGCCGGTCGGCGACTTCATCACCGTCGATTTGCGCGGCGGCTACACCTTCGACTCGGGACTCAACCTCCAGGCAACGATCGGCAA
>CAZCEX010000029.1:0-16561 GCA_964497785.1 uncultured Thermoanaerobaculia bacterium
CTCTTTGCGTCTTTGCGTTTCAAATGCCCTATATGGCTTTCTGGCCGTCTTTCACCATCAACCTGACTCAGGTGTATAGCCTGGGTGCGGGCTAGTTCACGATCTCGGACGGCCGCACCAGCGGCACCCCGCGCAACCGCAACTTAGGAATCTCTTCGCCCAACACCGCGATCGTAATCGGCGAAAAATGGCCGATTGCTATGATCTCCTCACCCATCAGGGCGCGATGCACCGCTTGTTCGAGCTGCGCTCTGATTGCAGGCGCTATGCGGTCGTTGTCGAGGAAGACGTGCCGACGCCCGGTCGGCACTCCCTCAGTCCGGGCGGCATCCTCGGCGATCGTATCAACGGCCGTCCTGGAGTCGATGAAGGCGAGGCCTCGTTCCTTGATCTCTCGCATAACCCAGGTCATGGTCCGAAAATCAGTCGTCGCTTTCGACCCCATGTGGTTATTCACGCCGACGGCGTATGGGATGTTTTTGATAGCCGCGCGGACCGTCTTTCGGACCTCATCCTCTGCCATCCCCACGAACACCGCGCCCGGCCCCGGGTTCTCCTCCGGGTAGCCGGCCGGTTCCATCGGCAAATGAAGCCAGATCTCATGTCCGGCACGATGTAACAACTTCGCGGACTCCGAGCTCGCAGGGAGGAAAGGAAGGACAGCGACCCCGACCTCCGATGGCAGGCCCCCCGCACGCCCGATGAGATCCATGTTCTGTCCGGCATCGTCGAGCAGGATAGCCAACGTTCCGGACGCCCGAGCAGGTGGCCGTGGTGTGGCGGCCGCTGTTACGGTTGGCGTGGACCTATTGGCCACTGCCGTCGGCGCCGCGATCGCGACTTCCTTTTTGAGCAAGAATCGGATATCGAATGCTTCGACCCCACTGTCGATACGAACCGAAGCGACAGACCCGGTTGCGGGCTGGCTGTAACCATGCGCCAGGCCTCGTTGTGAGGCTTCAGCCAGAATGTCCGATGCCAGTGCATCGGCCATTGAACGCTGCGTTACCGCCACCTTCCAGGTGCGCACGAATACGGCGCCCTCTTTGCGTATCGGGTCGTCCTCGGCGATCCGCGAGCGCGGAACCTCACGGCGTGCCGCCAGACGGCGGATGGCCCCCGCGAAGTCCTCCCCACCGCCGGCTGTCTCAGGTTTTTGATCAACGGGATGGACAAGGGTCCACAGTGCCGCCGCCACGCCAATCAAAGCAACGCCGAGCACCGGAAAAAGCCAGGGCGGGCGGCCCTTCTTACTAGCCCCCATCGTCGTTCACCAGGTTTCTACGGCACGCCATCACGCAGGTGCTTCTCAGGCAGCCTCGTCGAGATCGATCTCGACCGGATCCTCGCCAGCGATCAACTCAAGGGCCCGTTCAAGGGTCGGATCGTCTTCGCTGTCGAGGTCTGCCGGCTCGACCTCGTGCTCAGGTTCAATCGCATTACCGTTGATCGGCGTCGCGTCCTCTTTCATCCACTGACCGACTGGTATCCACAGGTGCAGTCCGTCGGAATGAATGAAACGCATATGTGGGGCGTGTCCGGCCGTCTGCCACCCTACGGTTACGGAACCCGCCCGCTGCAGGGCGGCCGCCAAGATCTCCCCCACCCCTTCGGTGTTCGGGCCGATGAGGACGATTGGCAGTCGCGGGGTTGCAACCTCTGAAGTGGACTCGAAGACCTTTTCTCCAGCCCGTCGCCCGACCCACTGTCCAATTTCACCTTCGGCTACAAAAAGGTCAGCCACTTCGATCGCAACAGCTTCATCTCCCCAGAGCAAATCACGGAGATCCAGAATGACCGGCGTGTCTACCGCCACGACCTCAGCAACTTGGGCGGTGACACCGGGCCTCAGCCCCGAAATCCGTACGATATTGGCACTGTCGTGCTCGGTGACCGCAACGTGGCTCGGGACCCACGTCTTCGGCTCAAGCACGGCCTCACGACGCTCATCGACGAAACGATCGACGATGGTCAAGGAGACGGGCTCTTCCGATGCCTCCTTTTCCGCCAGCTCGAGTCTGATCTGCCACAGCGGTCGACCCCGGGTAAAAACCCCGTCGACCTGCTCGATGACCTCCCACGCCTTCAGCCCGGCATCCTCAGCAGCCGAGCCCGGCGCTGTTTGGCGGACCGCCGCCGATCCCAACCTGCCTGCCACCAGCAACCCAAACGGTGGCGTGGATTCCAGGAAACGCCGATAATCGTCAACCCTCTCGCTCGGAACGGCGGCCGCCCATGGATCAATCGACTCGACCAGTCCTGCATCGAGACTGAGAGCCAGGACGTCATCGTTGAGCTCGTCGACGTACTCGTTTTCGACGAGGTGCACGACCTCTGTCAAGATCCCCAAGGAGCGGAAGAGGTCTTCCCGATCCTCATTGTCGAGCCCGGCGCGCAAGAGGCCGGCAAAGAGGATCACGCAGGTGACCGACAGACTGAGAAAAATCACACGAAATCTTGTCATCTTACTGTCCTTCGCTGAGTTGCAGCCAACGTCTGGGATCCTCCGGCTTTCCTTGAACGCGGATCTCGAAATAGAGATTGCCTTCGTCCGTTTCGGACCCAGCGAGACCGAGCTGGGTCCCCATGCCGACCTGTTGATTCAGCCGAGCCTGGATCGAGCCCAGACCTGCAACGAGGGAGAATACCTCTCCCCCATGATCGACCACCACCATGTTGCCATAGCCCTTAAAATGGCGCGCGTAAGCCACCTGCCCCGGAAAAACACAGCCGACAGCAGAACCACGTTCAACGACGAAGCGCAAACCGTTGCACACCGTGTAGGTCGCGTACCGTGGCAGGTAGTGTTTTCCAAAGGTCTGAATGATCCGTCCTCCCGCCGGCCAGGGCAGAGCACCCCTGAACCGCCGGATATCTTCTTTACCGGTAAACCGTTGCTGTTGGCCCACGATTCCGAAGAGACGCTCGAGTGACTCCTGCCGTTCCTTGAGCTCGGTCAACCGGTCGCCGGTCGCGCGCCTTTTCTTGTCGATCGTCGCCAGCCGCAAATCGGCGTCCCGGCGCAGGGCCGTGAGCCGTTGTCTCCTCCCCAGCAGCTCGTGGGCTTCCTCACTGGCCCGGTCCAAAGTCACACTGAGCTGGGCCAGACGACCGGAGCGCTGAGTTCGCAGGCTGTTGAACTCCTCGACGATCTTCGCCTGACCGGCCGCCAGAGCCACCACAACAGCAACAGCATCCTCGAGATCGCCGCCGCGAATACCGTCCCAGATGAGCTGCAGCGGACCGGGACGACCAAGGAGCGCCACCAGCTCGAGCTGAGTCATCAGTGTTGCTTTGCGCTCTTCGAGCTCTTGGGCAAGCGCGGCGACCTCCGCCTTCAATGTCACGATCTCGTTTCGGGTCCCCGTCAAGACCAGCTCGAGCTCCTCGACCCTGGCCTCGGCAAGATCCAACTCCACAACCAGCCGTTCACTCTCCACTCTCGCCGATGCCGACTGACGTTCGAGAGTCTCGAGATTGACCCTGAGACCCTCGATCTTTCGCCGAACCTCCTCGATCTGGGTCGACTGGACAGGTTCATCAAAAGCAGCCGCCGGCGTGACCGGCACAATCGCGAACGCGATGGATACCAGCAGCGTCCAGAAAGGGAAATCGGGGCGCCCCAGGGCGCCCCGATTGTGGCGAAGGAATTCAGGCATCACCCGCCGAGCAGACCAGCCTTGAAGCCTTCGGAAGGTGGATGATCGCCGACCCACACACTGACCAGGGCCTCGGCAAAATCGTCGCCTTCGATCGTACCCTTGCTCGCCTCGTTGATGACGACACTTGTGCCTTCTCCAGGAACCAAGGTCATCTCAACGATATCGCCGTCCTTCATGTCACCGAAGTAACCCATGAAGACCTCGACTCGGTCCTTGAGGTCCGCGTAGTGAGCCGAGTTATTCTCGAATCCCTCGGACCAGGCCGCATCCATCTTCTTTTTCTTCGCTTTGTTGGTCATGAAGTGCATGACCATCTTTTTGACCTGCGTCGAGGTGGCAGCGTTCGTGGCATTGGTTGTCACGTTTTCGAGGTAGAGGCCCGCAACATAAATCTTGAAGATCGCCTTTTTCCGGAGCCCCATGCCGTTGAGCTTCAGGGTCTTCTCACCGACCATCACTTCATCGTCCAGATGAATTCCGGCGAGACCGCCCGCCCACGCCACCGGCGCCACCAACCCGAGGGCCAGAACCAAAACCACAAGTCGTCGCATCATCGCCTCCTTTGCCATTCCATCGAAAATCCAGGTCCGGATTATTCTACATGAGACCGGCCAGCTCAGAGGCTCCAGGAGTATGTAGTGCAAAGAATTGGCGGCGCCTTTCAGGTGTCGTTTGGCCCATTTTTCGGCGTATTCTTGGCCCATACCACCAGTATGAACCTGCAAATCCGCCAAAAATGGCCTCAAACGACCCACCGAAATCCATCCACGCTCTATGCACTACACCCTCCTAGCCCACACTATTCACCAGCTGCTGTCTGTGTTCAGGTCTCATATGGTGCCGAGTCCTGTGGCATGATGGTCTGATGAACAATACCAAACTCACCGAGCCCACCTGGCGGCGGTGGCATGATGACGAGCCGATCCGACTCGGTGTTTCGTCCTGCCTTCTCGGCGCCAAGGTCCGTTTCGACGGCGGCCATAAGCGCGACCGATTCCTCAACGACGTGCTCGGCGAGTGGTTCGAGTGGGTCGCGGTGTGTCCCGAACTCGATATCGGTCTCGGTATCCCGCGTCCGTCGATCCGCCTCGTGCTCGACCAACCGTTCCCGCGTCTGATCCAGCCCGTCACCGGCGAAGACCTTACTGAGCGCATGGAGGAGTACTCCCAGACCAAGGTCACCGAGCTGATGGCGGGCGACCTCGATGGCTACATCCTCAAGCGCGCCTCACCGAGCTGCGGGATGGAACGGGTCAAGGTCTTCGGCAAGGGCGGGTCGCCGACCAAAAACGGCGTCGGCGTGTTCGCGAGGATTCTCATGGAGCGTTGGCCGATGCTGCCCGTGGAGGAGGAGGGCCGGCTCAACGACCCCGTGCTCCGCGAACGTTTCATCGAGCACGTCTTCTGTCGGCACCGCTGGAGCAGCCTCGTACGTCGCGGCCTCACGAGACGGGGCCTCGTCGAATTCCACACTGCGCACAAGCTGGTCCTGCGTGCCCACAACGAGGCGGGCTATCGCCGATTGGGGCAGATCGTTGCCAGCGCCGGAACCGTGTCTGATAGTGAGCTGTTTTCGACGTACGAGGCCGAATTCCACGATACCCTCAACACCAAGGCGACAATCAAACGTCATGCCAACGTGCTCTACCACGTGCTCGGATATCTCAAGCTCGTACTCGACCCGTTCGAGAAGAAAGAGGCGGTACAGCTCATTGAAGACTACCGCCTGGGTCTGGTTCCCCTGATCGTGCCGATCACACTGCTGCGCCACCACATTCACAAGCATGAAATCGAGTACATGATGGGTCAGATCTACCTCGAGCCCCACCCGCGCGAAATGATGCTCCGCAACCGGGTGTAGAGGGTAGTTGCGATCGGGACCGGATTAGGTACAGCGGCAGGACGAGAGGCAGCAACCAGCGACGGGGACAGCACCAAGAGCAGCGAGCAGAAACAGTCACAGCGGCGGGGATCAGCTTCAGGTACACGGGCAGCTGGGATCACCGCCACCGCCGCGGACGCCGTGACGGTCACGGGTTCTGCCACGGCAGTGGCCACCGACACGCCGGTTGTCGCAGTTCAAGGGTATCCCCCCAAACCAGATTCGTGGGCGCCGTGGCAGAGTAACAATAGATTACCGAAAGGCGCTTGCTTTTCTCTGCGCCTCTGCGCCTCTGCGTCTTTGCGTTTCAATTGCCCTATATCGCCTCTCGGCTGCCACTAACGATCAACCTGAGTCAGCAGAACAGGTCTATCGGCAATTATCCGCCTCATGGAAATGTTGTGACGATGGGAAGAGAGGGATTGGCCATGCGTTCGATGATGAAATTGGGGGTGATTACCGTGGTCTTGATGATCGCTGCTGGTGTGGCGACAGCCAAGGAGCCTGAGCTGACGGTGGTACCGTCGGTCGACCTCGATCGATACCTCGGTACGTGGTACGAGATTGCGAGTTACCCGGCTTGGTTTCAACGCAATTGCACCGCGGTCACTGCCGAGTACAGCCTGCGCGAGGATGGTCGCATCAAGGTTGTGAACAGCTGCCGGAAAGGAGCGCTCGACGGTAAACTCAAGCAGGCCAAAGGCCGCGCCAAGGTCGTCGACGCGCAAAGCAACGCCAAGCTCAAGGTGTCGTTCTTCGGGCCTTTCTGGGGTGACTACTGGATCATCGATCTCGACCCCGAATACCGGTGGGCGGTAGTCGGCGAACCGAAGAGGAAGTACCTCTGGATTCTGAGCAGGCAAGCGTCGATGGATGAAGACACTTACGGCGGCATCGTCGATCGGCTTCGGCAGCAAGGCTACGACCCTGCCCGACTTGAAAAGACCCTTCAACCATATCTTCCAGTGGACCATGAGGAGCTCGATCAATGAACACGAAAACTGTTTCCAGAATAGCGTTTTGTTGTGTGATCTTGGCCGCCTTTTTCGCGCCGGTGGGAGCATCCGCGCAAACCGACCCGCGTTTCGCCGTCGAACTCGAAGCAGGGCCGGTTTGGCAGAGCCGGAATGACGTACAGATCCCAAACGACGACAGCGGGACCCGTTTTCCCTTGCTTGATGTTGCCGGCAAAGGGCCGTGGCTGGGCGCCCGGATGTACTTCACCTGGAACATCAACGACAAGCATGGGGTGCGCGCCATGCTGGCGCCGTTGTCCTACACGGAGACCGGGACCCTCGACGAACCGGTGAACTTTGTCGGCGAGAGCTACCTCCCTGGGGTTCCGACCGATGCGACCTACCAGTTCAACTCGTGGCGTTTGACCTACAGGTACAGATTTCACCGATCAGACCGCTGGCAATGGTGGGTCGGCTTCACTGCCAAGGTGCGCGACGCCAAGATCGAGCTACGCCAGGGTGAGACGGCCAGTAGCGACAGCAACGTGGGGTTCGTGCCGCTGCTTCACCTCGCAGCCGACTGGCGCTTCGCGGAGCGCTGGCACCTGCTCATGGACCTCGACGCCTTGGCAGGCGGCCCGGGTCGCGCGGAGGATCTCGCCCTCAAGGTTGCGGTCGACGTCAGCGACAGTTGGACCCTGACCGCAGGCTACCGAACCGTCGAGGGCGGCGCCGATACCGACGACGTCTACAACTTTGCGTGGTTTCACTCGGCGGTGGTTTCGGGGATCTATCGATTCTGAGGAGCAGCGGCATCATCCACGTCATCGACGCCGTCATCCTCCCGCGCGGCTGACTCCCCCCGCCGGCGCCAGTACTGCTCGCAGCCCGTCTCCAGAACAGAGGCGGGCGGCATTTTTTTGGTTCACCGAGGCGATGATGAGTCGCAGAAGCTTGTCCTACCAGCAACCGAGGTAGACCCTGGTATTGGGGTCGTTGCCCTGCTGTTCCCATTGCTCGGTGCAGCCCATGTTGTCGTTGATGTTCTGACCGATCCCTGCGAGGACCTGACCTGCTGCGGCTTGGCTCGAGGCATAGCTCTGGCAAAGCTCGCGGGAGTGGATACCCAACGAACACTTGTACATGTTGATGACCTGAAGGCGCTGTGTTTCGGCCTCTGAGAAAGGATCGCCGATTCCCATTTGCGCGGATAACTCGATGGTCTGCTGCCGTTGACCGATGATCTGGGCGCAACCCATCGGACCGCTCAGGCTTTGCCACACTATGCTGCCGGCGAAGCTGCCCCGGCAGGCCGCGAAGTAGATGTCGGCGCCGAAGGCCTCCCAGATCGTGAAGCCCTGTGCCTGTTCTGGGGTGACACGAACGAGATGGGAGGCGACATCGTCGGGTCGCATCTGCCGGTAGTACTCGACGAAGCCGAGGAACTGGCGATCGCTGAGTACCCCGGCGGAGGCGGATTGCGGCTGTGGAGCGGCCGGAGCGGAGGGTTGCACGCCTTGGTTTTCGGAGACCCGCTGGAGCACGTATGTTCCATTGGCGTCGGCTAGCATGAGTGTGTCGCCGTCGAGGCCGGCCTGAAAGAGCATCGTTCCCGTGGTCAGCTGAAGCATGAGCATGTTGCCTTCGGCGGACCATACGCCGGTGTTTACCTGGCCTTGGGCGCGAACCTCGACCGAGCTGTCTGCGCCGAAACTGAAAGACCCTTCGGCATTGCTCCAGGTGCCGACCAGGTCGGACGCGAGAGCCGGCGTAGAGATCAGCAGCGCCAAACCAGCCAACAAGAACCAGATCGTGCGGGAATTTGAGACAGGATGCATGGAAATACCCCCCAGCCTACGGTAGCCAATTCCCGGCCCAAGCTCAACAGTTGAGATCAAAAGAAGGGCGGTGGATACGGCCAGCCCATGGACCCCTCAGCTCCCCCACAATCGTCGCAGCGCCCTTGTGGTAGCAGGCGTCCCGGGGCTGTCTCAATGCTTTCGTAGGGGCTGGGTTTACAGGCTGTCTAAAAACCCCAGACTCATGGCAGGAATGCACGGTTCGGTTGCGCACCCTGAAGGATGCGCCTACACTCTATTTAATTCATAATCATGGGCTTATTGATTGTAGGCGGGTCCTTTAGGGCCCGCGACCAAACCTCTGAAACCACTCGAGGCGGGAGTTTTTGACAGCCTGTAAACCCCACCCCTACAGTTTCTTACGAAATCGGTCATTCACAGCAAAATCGACCACGGCCACGGCCTCGGTGACGGAGACCACGGCCGTTACGGTCTGATGTCCGGGTGGCTCAGACGAGCAAGCGGGCGACTTTTCTGAAGACTGTCGGCGATGCGATCAGCCCGAGGTGGCTTGAGGAGACCTCGTGGTGTTCCACGATCGGGCTCACGTCATCGATACAGGCGCGCCACGCAACGATACCGTCGGAACGGCTGTAGATGGCGTGAACTGGAACTCGGATCGGGTCTCGGTCGCGTTCTGAGACCTTTGCCTCGATCGAGTCGAGGTCGTAGCCTTTCTTGCGATACATGGGTGCCGATGCAGTGTACTTCGGCCCGCCGACGACGGGTGCCCCCAAAGTAACCACCCGATCGACCAGCTCGTGTCGTTCGCGCGCCACCTCGCGAACCAGGAACCCGCCGAGGCTCCAGCCGACGAGACGGACCGCCTTTCCGGTTTCTTGAGCAATCTCGACTGTTCGTTCCACGAGCTTGGGAATCAGTAGCGGCACCCGCCCGTGGTTGCGCCCGAGCTCCCAGCCGAAGCTCATGTAGCCGATCGACTGGAGGAAGCTGCGCAGGCTTTTTGTCCACGTATCGTCGGATGCAAAGCCCGGCGCCACCAGAACTGGGCCGCCGTCGCCGGCAGGTACTGTTCTGGGTAGCCAGGGAAGGGCCAACCGCATCGTCAACCATTCGTATGGGATTCGAGCCTCGCCGATGAGGGATAGTCGAGACGGTGGCTGAAGAGAGCGGTGTGGGTCGCCCATCACGTCTCGTCGGCGAACTCGCCGAGCGGGCGGTAGCAGAAGACGTAGGCGCCGTCTCCGACCACGATCTCGATCTCGGCGCCGCGGGTGACGGCATACTCGACATATCCGGGCATTTCGCAGTCGCCGTGGCACTCGCTGGCGTGGGCCGGTGATTCGCGGTCGGCTGCGCGGTCGTACCAGGACAGACAGATCGGCTCGGAGAGCTCGATCGCGGCACGTTTGTCGGCCAGAGTCTTTGCGCCCTTGAAATCGATCGGGGATGCGACATCCTGGATGCTGATTTTCCGAAGCGGGTCCTTCATGGCGACCTCCTGTGGCAAGAACATGGTTGCATATCTATTGAACTCTGCGCCTTTGCGTCCGCCCTGGTGAATATACCGGGCCAAACATCTCCCGTTGGATCAGGTTGATCGTGGGTGGCAGCCGAAAGGCGATATAGGGCAATTGAAACGCAAAGACGCAAAGAAAAGCAAAGGGCAGATTTCATGGACCTGGGCTGGCGCTGGAGGCCGACCTCGTCTCTTCCTGGCCTATTCTCCGCGCCTTTGCGCCTGTGCGTTAAATTTGTGTTCACTCCGCTGCGGCGACCACGAACCCGATTTGTGAAGATACCATTGAACCGGGCTGATCAAAAAAATGGGGGCCGAAGCCCCCATTTAGTTTCGAGATTTGAGATGTGTTACTGAGGCAGGACCGTGGTCGGGTCGGAGGTCATGTTGTCGAGTACCGAACCGTAGGCGGAGAAGGCGCCGTCCTCGGTCGAGGTCCAGACGTCGATGTAGGCGCCTTCGACCGGAGCTTCACCGGCGAAGACCTGGTTGAGCTGGGTATTGCCCCAGGCGGGCAACTCAGCGGAAGCGGCATCGACCATCATGCCGTCGGCGGTGTAGCGTTCCCACATGATGGTCAGGGGGGCGCCGGTGCCGTTGAGGATGCCGATGTTCGAGCGGTAGGCGTCGTTCTCGGTGAAGAAGAGGATGCGTTTCTTCATGTTGGCGGGGATCAGGTCTGCGGCCGGGATTCCGGCAAGGCCCTGACCATAAGTGCCGTCGTCAGAAGTATTGAAGGTGCGCGAGAAGATTTTGAGGTCCATGCTGTCGGAGACCAGGGCGAGGGCGCCAAGGGCGTTGACGCCGTCGGGCACCATGAAGGCCGCCGCAAGCACGTCGGCGTGGCGGATGGTTTCGCCGGCGTCGAGCATGAAGGTGTCCGAAGCAGCCGGCATCGAGTTGTCGGTGTCGCGGGGCAGCCAGAGGTACTGGAAGGATGCCATGCCGGAACCGGAGTTCTGGATGTCAACGTCGGTGGTCCAGGAGGATCCCCGGGCGCCGTCGGCACGAGCGGCCGCGGGCAGGAAGTAGAAGTTGTCGAGCGCGCCGACGTCAGCGAGCAGGCCGGTGGCGTAGGCGGTGTAGACCATGCCGGCCTCGAGCATCACTCCGGGGAGGGCCAGGCCAACGGTGGAGGTGCCGGCGACGCGCGCCTCGAGGTCATAGGTGCCGGCGGGGACCTCGATGTACTCGGTGCCCTGCTGAAAAGAGACGTTGGGCAGCAGGACAGGGCCGTTTGTCACGGCGATGTCGACGGCCGGGGTGTCAGGGGAGGCGTGGAAGAAACGCACCCAGGCGTTTCCTTCTGTCGGGGTGCCGCCGTCTGCGGTCAGGATGGCGGGTGTGATCATGGCAAGGAAGTCGGTGGCGATGACGGTGTAATCGGTGGCGGCGGCAAGTGGCAGGTCGGCTTCGATGACGATCGGGGACATGGCGCCCGCCGGAACGACCTTGACGTTGTAGGTGCCTGCCGGGACTTCGGCGAATTCGGTCGTCTCTTCGAAAGCGATATCGCTGAAGACGACGCCGTCGTTGACGAGGATGTCAACGGCCGGTGCATCGGGGGATGCGTGCACGACGCGAACACGGGCGCCGCCCATGTTGCCTTCCGGGTTGTCGACAGTGAAGATGGCGTTGAGTGGGGTCGCAGCCTCGACGACCGGGGCCAGGCTGATGATGAGTGCACTCGCGAGTATTGACCAGAATGTAGTTTTCATTTTCTTTCCTCCTGTTTGTGCTCGTAGAGCTGTTGTTGTCGTGAGGCTCCGTGGGAGCCGTGCTCGCTGTCTGGGAGGGATAACATCTATGTTTTGTCTAGTATTCCATTTATTTTGAATTCATTCAAAATAAATCAAAACAAATGGATAATCTATATTTTGGAACTCTATGACTCTAGGAAAATTAAGTTTTAACTAGATTGTAGAATTTGGGCGATCTGAAGGTCCCTTAGGGCTCCCTGGCGGTAGGCAAATATCCTCTCCACGTCTGCTTTGACGAAGAGGCGATGCACGAGTCGCCCACCCGGAACGGCGTACTCCACGCGGTCAGTCATGGAGGTCCCGCCCTTTGCCGCGGTAAACAGGTGCTCGTGGCGCCACAGGCGATAGGGGCCGCGGATCTGCTCGTCGACGAATCGGGTGGGCGGCTGCCACGCCGTAATCTCGGTTCGCCAGCGCAGCGGCACGCGATGCCAACGCAGCGTGTAGTCGATGAAGGTGCCGCGGCCCATGACGATGGGCTCAGGAGTTAGAACCTGGAATCCGAGCCATGGAGGTGTGATCTTCTCCAGATTGCGGGCATCGGCGAAAAACGGGAACAGATCATCGGCGGACGAGGCAAAGATCTGCTCACACTCGAATACGAAGGTTCGCACCGTGGCCCGCCTATGAACCGCTCGCCGTCGGCAGCGCTGGCAGGTTCTCTGCATCACGAGCGATGCGCCGCACCATGGCAGAGAAGATCAATTTGTGCACGGGGTAGAGCAGGTACCAGTAGAGGGTGCCGCTGAGACCCTTCGGAGCAAAAAGGGCGGTCTGGACGAGCTGGGTGGCGTTGTCCTCGGTGTTTGTCATCTCCCACTGTAACCATGCCTTGCCAGGCACTTTCATTTCGGCACGGAGGCGGAGGAGTCGCGGCTCTTCAACTGCCTCGACCCTCCAGAAGTCGACAGCGTCGCCGACCAGAACCTCGCTCGGGTGTCTGCGGCCGCGGCGCAGTCCGGGACCGCCGACGAGACGGTCGAGCGCCCCGCGCAGGCGCCATGCCCAATCCCATGCCGGCCACCCGCGCTTGCCGCCGAGACCTGTGACCACCCTGAAAACTTCCTCGGGTGTGGCCTTTGTGCGGCACGCTCGGACTTCGCGAATCAGGCCCTGCTCGATGCTGAGTTCGACCGCCGGCGCGGATCCGAGGGCACCGCTCCAGCGAGTGGACACCGCACCGGCTTCGGTGTGCTTGAGGGCGCGGGCAACGGCATCCCGATAATGAAGTGGTTGAATCGTAGGGAAATCCCGTTTGGCTTTGTGGGTGTCGGCGAGCACCGGATGCACGACGCCTTCGATGAGTGGTACGGCGAGGGTGTTCGGAATCGGAGTCACCAGGCCGACCCACAAAGCCGCCAGGCGCGGCGCCAGCACGGGCACCGGAACGATGAGCCGGCGCAGGCCGCGCACCTCGGCAAAGCCGTGCATCATACCGCGGAAGCTGAGGCTGTCGGCGCCGATGTCGTAAATTGCTTCGCGCTCGCCTTCGAGGGCCTGTACGAGGTAGGCGAGCACGTCTCGAACGGCGATCGGTTGCACGGGGTTGAGGATCCACCGTGGGGCGATCATTGCCGGCAGTCGCTCGGTGAGGTAACGCACCATCTCGAACGACGCCGAGCCGGATCCGATCACCGGCCCGGCACGGAACTCGACCGTCGGTAGCCCGTCGCGGAGGATCTTGCCAACCTCTGCACGGCTCGCCAGGTGGCGCGAGATCGTATCGCTCTTCGGAACCAGGCCACCGAGGTAGATGACGCGCTTGAGGCCTTCGCCCGCGGCAACGAAGTTGTGCGCTGCTTGGCGGTCGCGGGACGCGAAGTCCGATCCCGAGCCCATCAGGTGCACGAGGTAGTACGCCGCATCCATGCCGGAGCAGGCCGCGCCCAGGGTGTCCGGCTTCTCAACGTCGCCGGTCACTGCTTCAACCGCTGACGCCCAGGGCCGGCCGGCGATGCGTTCCGGATTACGAACTAGCACCCGGACCTGATGGCCGGCCTCGAGCAGTTGCGGTACGAGGCGGCCTCCGATGTATCCGGTGGCGCCGGTGACCAGGACCTTCATGCTTCACCTCCGGGCTGGCATGCGTATCGTGTCAGGTATTCGCGAACCGGTAGCTTACGGGCCGTGTTGGCCGAGGTCATATAGCGCACCTTGCCGAAGATCGGGCGTTCGGGTCCCCAGGCGCGGTCGAAGCGGCCGAGAGTCCACAAGATGCCGCTCGAGGAGTTGGGGTCACGCCCGTCGATAGCGTAGCGGTTGTTGAGCTCGAACATCGTCTCGAGGGCCTGCTCAGGGTGTTTGCTCCACTTGAGGATCTTCTTGCCCCACAGCATGCGCAGGTAGTTGTGAATGCGGCCTTCGCGGACGAGCTGGCGCTGTGCCGCATTCCACAAGGGGTCGTGGGTGCCTGAAGCCGCGAGGTCATCCTCAGAGTAGAGGTGCTCACGAGGGTCGTCGGCGTGTTCGTGAAGGGTGCGTTGGGCCCAGTCAGGAAGCGCGGAGTAGCGGTCGTGGTCCTCGCAGTGAAAGCAGAGGTTGAAGCCGAGCTCGCGCCACGTGATCAGTTGATCGAGGAAGGCCTCGGTAGACTCTCGAGCTCCCCACCAACCGCTGCGGCGGCCGTCAATCCGGGGGGAAAGGTCCTCGGGCGTCCAGCGTTCCCGAGTCATGAGCTCAAGAAAGATCTGATGCGATGACATATGGCCGAAATGCAGGTAGGGCGAGAGGCCGCTCGAACCCTCCTCATCTGGAAGGTTGCGTTTGATGAGGTACGACGACAGCTTGAGATCGAGGAACTCTTGAAGAGCCGCCTCGGCGGCTGTGGCGCCGCCGCGCAGGTTCGCCGGGTGCACATTGTGATCGATCGGTAGGCTCGCCACGGCGCCCCGCGGTCGATCGAGTTGTCCGTCTGTAGCTCGCGGCCATCGTTCGACGACCTCGTTGGGCAGAGTCACGGGTGCAGGCAGTGGATCGCCCAGCGGGTCCTGCAAAGGCATGTCGCCCAAGAAAGTGGGCAACGTGCGCTGGAGGAAGCGACGAAAGGCGTACGCAGTGGCGAACTCACGGTCGGCGGCGGCCATGGGCAACAATCCGTTGCCGTCGACCGCCTCCAGGCGCCGATTCAGCTTCGTGCCCGCGGCCGCCACCATGCGGCGTAGAAAAAAGGCCGGGTAATCATCCGTAACGACGACAGCTGCCCGTGCCGCAAGCGCGGCGAGCAGACCGCACCCGGCCCCCGGCTCGGGTTCAAGGTAGGGGTAGTAGGTCACCGGTCGGCAGGCCAGACGCCGCCCCGTGTCGGCCATGCCGTCGAGTACAAACGCGTGCAGCCGGTCGCTGGCCCACCGGTAGTCGACACGCAGTCCTTCGAAGATGACCAACGGCAGCCCGAGTTCACGCGCCGTCGCAGCGGCGTGCTCGAGGGCGAAGTTGAAAGACACCCGCCGGGCGGCGATCATCCAGTAGAGCACGTACTCACCGTCGACGTGGATCTGCGCCTTGTTGACGGCTCGAAGGCGCAGTCCGAGGTTGTTCACGGCTTCTTCTCCACTTTCTTGGGAAACCACGGAATGAATGCCGAGGTTGTGCGCTGATAGTCCCGATAGTCGTCCCCCCGGGATCGCAGGGCGCGCTCTTCGGTGGGCGGAATCCCGGTGACGAAGAGGATGAAAACCAGCATGATCAAGGGCGCCCCTGCGGCAAGCCACCAGCCGGCGGCGCCGATCGCCGCAACCGCATAGGACCACCAGTGCAACCACTCGAAGAAATAGTTCGGATGTCGAGAGGTTTTCCAAAGGCCCCGGCGGCAGGTCCGGCCGCGGTTGCCGGGGTCGGCGCGAAAGGCGGCGAGCTGGCGATCGGCGATCGACTCCCCGCACACCGCCACGAGCCAGATCACGAATGCCACCCCGTCGAGCCAATCGAGGCCAGCGCGATCGCTGGACATGGCGACCAGTGCGGGCACGGAGAAGAGCACGGAGAGCAGACCCTGGGCCTGGAAGAACCAGAAGATCCGCGCCTGGAAAGCAGATCCCCACCGTTCGCGCAGGGCCTGATAGCGGCCATCCTCGTCACCCGTGAGCACACGATCCTTGAAGATGTAGAGGGCCAGGCGGGCGGCCCAGACCGCGGCCATTCCCGCGATCAGCAGGCGACGTTCGGGCAGCCCCGTCCCGGCGACGGCATAAAAGACCGCCAGGGCGCCGATGCCGGCAGCCCAACCCGCGTCGACGATGCCGGCGTCGCCGGTGCGGCGCTGGACGAGCCACAGGCCGACCATCATGAGTGACACGGCAAGCCAGCCGAGGGCCGCGAGGGAGATCATTGGCATGGCCCAATCATCCCATTGTTATGGAGTCTGAGTACACGCTGTTTCAAACCGATGATCCTCCGTCTGCGATCCAATATGAGTATGGGTCGCGAAATCTGTAATGTCAAGAAAAATTCTGGAAAAATCTTGACAAAATCTATTTATGGCTCTAAATTCGGGTCTACGAGGTTCATCCTCGCCGACTTTGGAGGATTCAATGGAAGCGTTCCGGTTCGAGTTCAGCACCGAATTTGCAGCCCCCGCCGAGGCGGTTTGGGACTTTCACATGCGCCCGGAGGCGCTCGAGATGCTGACGCCTCCTTTGATGGGTTTTTGTATCACCGAACCCGGCGATGGTGTGGCCGACGGGTCGTTGGTTCAAGCCGAGGTCGGCGTGTGGCCGTTTCGATTCGCGTGGCACGCCTTGCATTCGGGAGTCGAAGCGCCACGGTCGTTCACCGACCTGGCCGTGAAATCGCCTTTCCGCTATTGGCTTCACCAACACGTCATCGAACCGGTCTCGGCGACCAGTTGCCGCTTGCGGGACGTTATCTGGGTTCTGCCCCCGGCGTGGGCGCCGAGGTGGCTTGCGCGGCCGTTCTTGAGTTTCGGACTTCGGACGCTCTTTGGGTGGAGGCACCGGCAGACCG
>CAZCEX010000030.1:0-16559 GCA_964497785.1 uncultured Thermoanaerobaculia bacterium
CTCGGTTCCAGTGTCCGATAGCGCTTGACGTTCTTTTTGGTTGTGGCTACGCCACGTTGGGATGATCGGCGGCTCACTGCCCCGACCTACTAGACTTGCTGAGGAGTCGCAAAACCCAATCCGGAGCTTGGACATTTCTCTTTTCTTTGCAAGTTTCATATTTTCAGATACTTCGCACAAGTATCGACCGGCGGAAGTTTGCCCTTTGTTCACGGGGACACATCAGAAATAATGTATCAAGCACGGGAAGGAGACCTACACAGGTCCAGGCCATGAGAACAGCCAAACCCCCGGTTACCTATGACGCATTTGTCTCCAGCATTATGCACAATTTTCGGCAAGAAACCTTCAACAAAACAATGGTTCTAAAGGACAAGAGACCCACTCAACAACATGATGCATAATTATTGATATATATTGGTTTAGATCAAATTCCTAACAAATCGTTTCAGGCGGACCGCAACCCGTGCGAGCGCGGGTCACGTCCGCTGAACTCCAATCGCTAGACCCCATTCTGGCGCCGGGATAGAATAGAGTCATGACCACCGAGTACGATGTCGTTGTCGAGCGAGACACGGAGGGTTTCTACGTAGCATCTGTACCGGCCCTTCACGGTTGCCACACCCAAGCCAAGTCTCTCGATGTCCTTTTGGATCGCGTTCGGGAGGTCATCGCCCTTTGCCTCGAGGAGCACGGCCAGCCGCCTGAGTCCCTGGAGTTTGTCGGAGTACAACGAGTCCGAATTGCCTCATGACTCCGCGCATCAGGATCACGGGCAAAGAGTTGGTCTCCACGCTCGGCAGCATCGAGTTCGAAGTAGTACGCATCAAGGGAAGCCATCATTTCTTGCGACATTCTGATGGAAGGGGAACCTCCGTACCGATTCATGCGGGAGAAACTATCGGACCGGGGCTACTTTCAAAAATCCTCCGCGATACTAAGCTGTCCCGAGATGTCGGACGAAGACCCTGGTACCGTTGTGTACTCGTAGAGCAGGGGCAGAAGGCGAACGTCGGCCTGCCGTACTCACCCGTCTTCGGACACCGCGGTGTTCTGCATTCCTTACCTTTTGCGGCGCTCACGGCTGCCGTCAGCGTCCGCCAAAGTGGTCGTCGATTTCGGCCGCCTGAAAGGCGGCCTTTTCAATGCAGGCGTTCATGCTCACTCCGTAGTAGGAGCTGCCGGCGAGCCAGAGGCCAGGCAGGTCGGTGAGCTGTGAGTGCATTCGGTCGAGCAGCTGCTGGTGGCCGACGAGATACTGGCCGATACCGAGGGGGTGGCGGTAGAGGCGTTGCCAACGCGGTTGAGCTTTGAGGTCCATGGTCTGCTCGAGCTCGCGGTGCACTATTTCGAAGATCTGCTCGTCGTCGAAGTCGAGCACCTCGAGGTCGTGGGCGCCGCCGACCATGACCCGCATGAGAGCAGTGTCCGAGGGGGCCCTGCCGGGAAAAATACTCGAGTCCCACAAGCAGCCGAGCATTCTTTTGCCTTCGCTGCGTGGCACGAGGAACCCGAAGCCGCCCGGGGCGCCGCCGATGTCCGCACAGTCGAAGGCCAGCGCAGCGACGACCAGGCCGGCGGTGGGAATGGAGGCAACGGTCTCGTCGAGCTCACCCGGCACAGTCGCCAGAATTGGCGCGGCTTTCGGGCTCGGCATGGCGACGACCACGGCGTCGGCCTCAAGTACCTCACCATTCGAGGTATGAACCTGCCAACCTTTACTGCCCCGCTCGAGCCGATCGACCCTGGTATCGCAGCGGACCGCTGGACCGAGAACCTCGGCGAGCCTGTTCGGCAGGGTGTCGAGACCGTCCTTGAACGAGGTCAAGCGGCCCGCAGGCCCGGCTGGACCACCCGCCACAACCTCTTCGCCCCGGCGACGGGCCCTTCGCTGTGCGCGTTGCTTCGCCAGCATGGCCCGAAACAAGCCTCGATGCTCGGCTTCCATTGCCGCCATCTTCGGGAAGGTGCTCTGCAGGCTGAGCTCGTGCACGTTGCCGGCGAAAACGCCGGAGACCATGGCGTCGATCAGCACCGAAGCTGCTTCGCGGCCGATCCTGCGGCGGGCGAACTCGAAGACGGTCTCGTCGACTCCGTCCGGCTTCGGCCAGGCGAATGGTTCGCAGAGAACCCGCAGGCGGCCACGCAGCGAGAGCACACCGCTGGTCAGGAAGGCAGGCGGGCTGGTCGGCAAGAGGTGGAGTCGGCCACCGCGGAAGAGGTAACGCTTCTCGGCCGCCGGATCGGCCTGTTGCAGGTCACCTTCGAGCCCGAGTCTTTTCACCAGCTCAATGGTGGCCGGCACGTTGTCGAGGTAGCCGTTGGGGCCCGCCTCGACGGTCAAACCGTCGACCCGGTCGGTCCAGATGTTGCCGCCCACGCGGTCACCGGCCTCGAGCACAACGACCTCGATGTCCGGACGCAGGTCACGGAGATTCAACGCCGTCGCGAGCCCGGCGATCCCGCTGCCAATCACAAGCACGCGTCTGGCTCGCATCAAGCGCCGTCCCAACAGATCAGGCTATGAGTCGCCGCGGCGGTGTATATTGAAACGCCAAGACGCGAAGAGCGCAAAGAGAAAACATGATGAGCTTTTTTGAATAGAAACTTTGTGTCCTTTGCGTCTTTGCGTTTCATTTCTTCTTTCTTCCGTTCGAACTCCAATACCGAACCGGCCTGACTCAGACCGTGCGCGAGAAGACGGGGCGTTTCTTGACCACGGCTTCGAGGTAGCTGTCAAAGGCCATCGCAATGTTGCGTACGAAGAGTCGCCCGGAGCCCCGGACTTCGAGCTGCTCGCCGGTGTCCAAAACGAAGCCTTCGTCGCGGACCTCATCAAGCTTAGCCAGGTCAGCGGCAAAATAGGCGTCGAAATCAACTGCAAACCGATCCATGACCTCTGCCTTCGAGACCTTGAAGTTACACATCAGCTGGGTGATGACCCAGCGCCGCACCTGATCGTCGTCGTCGAGCAGGCAGCCGCGTTCGATGGGTAGCTCACCACGGTCGATGGCGGTGTAGTAGGTCGAGAGACGCTTGTGGTTCTGGAAGTAACCAGAGCCGAGGTCGCCGATGCCGGTGATGCCAAAAGCAAGAGACGCCGTCGCCGGCTTGACCGTGTAGCCCATGAAGTTGCGGGCAAGGCGCCCCTCGGCCGAAGCAATCGCGAGCTCATCCGAAGGCAAGGCGAAGTGATCCATGCCGATGGCGCGATATCCAGCACCCAAAAGAGTCTGCAGGGCATCGAGATAGAGCTCGAGCTTGAGGTCCGGGCTCGGCAAGCTGTCGGTGTCGATCTTTCGCTGATGGGCCTTGAGCCACGGCACGTAGGCGAAAGAGTAGAGGGCGAGTCTATCGGGGCGCAAGGCGAGCACCCGTTCGAGGCTAGCGGCGAAGGTCTCGACCTCTTGGCCGGGCAGACCGTAGACGAGGTCGAAGTTGACGCCTTCGGTGAAGCCGATGTCGCGCGCGTGCTCGAGCAGGTCACGGGTCTCCTCAAAACTCTGGTTTCTTTCGATGGCGGCCTGGACCTCCGGCGTGAAGTCCTGCACACCGAGGCTAATCCTGTTGAACCCAAGAGCCGCCAGCCGGTCGAGATGATCGCTGGTCGTGACACAGGGATCGAGCTCGATGGCGACCTCGGCATCTTCCCTGATCCTGAAGTGGCGGGTGAGATGTGTGAAAAGATCTTCGAGCTGATCCGGGGAGAAGTAGGTCGGCGTGCCACCGCCCCAGTGGAGCTGCACGACGTCGCGCCGGTGCGGCAGCAAGGCGGCGACGAGGTCGATTTCCCGTCTCAGGTACTCGAGGTAACGCTCCCCGACATCCTCGCGTTGCGAAATGACGACGTTGCAGGCGCAGAAGAGACACCGGGATTCACAGAACGGGAGGTGCACGTACAGGCCAAGAGGCGCGTTTGGGTCGGCGCTGTCGATCTCGCCGAGCAGTCTCCGGTATTCGGCGTCACCAACACCGTCATGGAACTCGACGGCGGTCGGGTAGGAGGTGTAGCGGGGACCCGGCTTGTCGAACCGACGAAGGGTCTCGACCGCGACGGAGAGCTCTCGGCCGTGCATACCCTCAGGAACCCTGACTGCGCTCGTGAACCCGGTCCACGAGACGTGCAACGGCATCGGGATCAGTCCTGCGATCGATACCGTGGCCGAGGTTGAAGATGTGGCCGGGGGCGTTTCCGGCGGCATCGAGCACCTGGTCCACACGACGTTCGAGCTCACCCGACGGGGCGAAGAGGGCGGTCGGATCGAGGTTGCCCTGCACGGCAATACCTGATCCGAGAATGGCGCGGGCACGGCCGAGGGGCGTGCGCCAGTCGATGCCGACGACGTCCGCCGGCAAGGTCGCCACATCCTCGAGCAAGGTTGCACCTTGATTCGGGAAGTAGATGAGCGGCACGTCGAGCCTTTTCAGCCGCGCCAGAATTGAACGCACGGCAGGCATGGCGTAGCTGCGGTAGTCCTCGGGGGTCAAGAGTCCGGCCCACGAGTCGAAGAGCATGAGGGCCTGAGCGCCAGCTGCGGCCTGAGCCTCGAGACAGCGGGCAACGGTTTCACCGAGCATGTCGAGCAGCCGGGTGGCCGTCGCCGGCTCCCGCATGAGCAGGGCCTTGGCGCGGCTGAAGGTCTTGCTGCCGCCGCCCTCGACCAGGTAACAGAAGAGAGTGAAAGGCGCACCGGCAAAGCCGATCAGGGGCACAGTGAGCTCTTGCCGCAATATCCGAATTGTCTCCTGAACGTACGGAACGCTCTCCTCGGGATCGATCGGCCGCAATCGGTCGACGGCGGCAGCGCTGCGCACCGGCTCGGCGATCACCGGCCCGGGACAGAACTCGATATCCACCCCCATGCCTTCGAGCGGCGTCATGATGTCGCTGAATAAGATGGCGGCGTCCATGCCGAAGCGCCGAATGGGTTGCATCGTGACCTCGGCGGCAAGCTCCGGGGTCTTGGTGAGGGTCAAGAAGTCGGCTTTCTCACGAATCTTCCGGTACTCGGGCAGGTAGCGCCCGGCCTGGCGCATGATCCACACCGGAGTGTGGGTCACCGGCTGCCGCCGGCATGCGGCGAGGAACGGAGAGGACCCGCCCATGGTCAATCAGCCAACCAGCCGGCCGCATCCTTGGCGAAGTAGGTGATGATGATGTCGGCGCCCGCTCGCTTGATGCCGATCAGGCTTTCGAGCGCGACCCGGCGCTCGTCCACCCAGTCGTTGGCGGCCGCAGCCTTGATGATGCTGAACTCACCCGAAACCTGGTAGGCGGCCAGAGGCGCGGTGAAGGTGTCGCGAGCCCGCCGGATGATATCGAGGTAGGGACCTGCCGGCTTGACCATCACGACGTCGGCGCCCTCGTCGAGGTCGAGGGCGATCTCGTTCATCGCCTCGTCGCCGTTGGGTGGGTCCATCTGGTAGGCCCGCCGGTCACCGAAGGACGGCGCAGAGTGAGCCGCGTCCCGAAAGGGACCGTAGTAGGCGGACGAGTACTTGGCCGAATAGGCGACGACGACGACATGCTCGAGTTCGTTGTCGTCGAGCAGCTCACGCACGGCGCCGATACGGCCGTCCATCATGTCGCTAGGCGCCACCGCATCGGCGCCGGCCTGGGCGTAGACCAAGGCCGCCTGGGCAAGCAGCGGCACCGTGCTGTCGTTGTCGACCTCGCCCTCGGGGGTCAAAAGGCCACAGTGACCGTGATCCGTGTACTCACATAGGCAAACGTCGGCCCACACGAGCAGCCCGGGAACCGCCTCCTTGATGGCCCGAATCGCCTTTGGAACGATGCCGTCGGGATCGTAACCCTCACTGCCCACAGCGTCCTTGTGGGACGGCACGCCGAACAAGATGACCGCCGGGATGCCGAGGCGATGCACCTCGGCGGCCTCGGCGACCACCTCGTCGATGGAAAGCTGAAAGACGGTGGGCATGCTCTTGACCGGGTTGCGGACCCCAGACCCGGGTACGACGAACAGGGGGTAGACGAAGTCGTCGACCCGGAGGTGGGTCTCGCGCACCATTCGACGCCAGTTTTCGTTGCGGCGCAGGCGACGGGGACGATGGGTTGGGAATGGCATATCGGGCTCCTTTGAACTGCCTCAGGCAGTACGTATTTCGGACAGTATCTCTTCTCCGCCATCGGCGAGCAGGCGTTCGGCGAGACTGATGCCGATCTCTTCGGCCTTGGTTGCAATACCACCGATGCTTCCTTGCACGACTCGTCGGCCGTCGAGGGATGAGACCATCGCGGTGAGCTCGAGCTCGCGGCCGACGACGGTGGCGAGAGCCCCAGTTGGAACCTGGCAACCACCTTCCACCCGCCGCAGATAAGCGCGTTCGGCAGTGGTCGCCGCGTTGGTCGGGGCATGGTCGAGGTTTTCGAGCCACCTCCTCGTGGCATCATCGTCGGACCGAGCCTGGACGGCGAGGGCGCCCTGTCCGGCAGCCGGCGAAAAAAGCTCCGGCTCGAGGTAGGCGCTGATCTCGGACTCGAAGCCGAGCCGTTTGACCCCGGCGGCTGCGAGCAGGATGGCATCGTACTCACCGCCGCGCAGCTTGGCGAGGCGAGTGGGAACGTTGCCGCGCAGATCGGCAATCTCGAGATCGGGTCGGCGGCAGGCCAGGAAAGCCCTGCGACGAAGCGAGCTTGTGCCGACCCGGGCCCCGGCCGGCAGATCCTCGAGACCTGCACCCGTGGCGCTCAAAATTACATCCCGGGGATCCTCGCGTTCAGGGGCGGCGGCCAGCACGAGACCATCGGGCATGATCGTCGCCAGGTCCTTCATGCTGTGCACGGCGAAGTCCACCTGCCCGTCGAGCAGGGCATTCTCGATCTCCTTGGTGAAGAAGGCCTGACCCCCAAGCTGCGACAGCGGAACGTCGAGTATCCGGTCACCCTCGGTCGAGATGGTGATGACCTCGATGCGCGGCCCACCAGGCAGACCTTCGATGAGGCCTTTGACGTACTCGGCCTGCCACAGAGCGAGACGCGAGCCACGCGTGCCGAGGCGGAGAGTTGGCGGTGTGCTCACGGTCGTGCTCCCTCCGGATCGAACCGGTAACCGACGCCGCTCACGGTGTGGAAGTGCCGCGGTTCTTGCGGGTCGGGTTCGAATCGTGAACGCAGGCGACCGATGAGCTCGTCGACGACTCGCGTCGACGGCAGGACCTCGTAACCCCAGGCCCCGTCCAGGATATCTTCCCGTGTCACGACCTCGCGTGGTCTGTCGGCTAGCACCTTGAGAATCATCGCTTCCCTGTCGCCGAGCGTGTGATTCGTGCCATCCCAGGCGGTGGCCTCGAACGACGTGATGTCGAATCTGTTGTCGCCGAAAACCACCCGGTCAGCACCGTGGCTCTTCCCGGCGGCCCACTGCCAGCGCCGCAGGATGGTCGCGACCCGCGCCAGGAACTCCTCGAGATGGAAGGGTTTCGGAAGATAGTCGTCACCACCGGCCCGGAGGCCACGGATGCGGTCGTCGACCTGGCCTCGGGCAGTGAGAAAGAGAATCGGAACGCCGCAATCGCGACGACGAACCTGCTCACAGACCGAGTAGCCGTCGAGGCCCGGCAGCATGACGTCCAGGACCACGAGGTCATAGGCGCCGGAGAGGATCATGTCGACCGCCGTCAGACCATCTTCGACGACCTCCGTTTCGTAACCCTCTCGGTGCAGGTTCTCGCAGATGCCCTCGGCGATGTTCTTCTCGTCCTCGACGACCAGGATCGAGGGGCGTTCGCACGCTCTGACCGGGATCATTCGACCTCCGCCAAGGTCTCGGCAAGGGCTGTGGCAAAAGCAGCGATGTCACTGCGGCGGTGGGCGAGCGAGAGGAAACCGACCTCGTAGGCCGACGGCGCCATGTTGACGCCGCGGCCCTGGAGCCCACTGAAAAGAGCACGGTAACGGTCGGCGGCGGCGCCGTCGATCGCCTCCGCCGCCCGCGGCGGCGGACCAGGCTGCAGGGAGAGCCAGAAGATCGACCCGGTTCGCACCAGGGAGACCGGGAAGGGCGCCGCGTCCAGGACCGGAGCGAGCGCCTCCTCGAGCGCCATGCCGAGGTCCTCGAGCCGCCGCCATCCATCCTCCCGTTCGAGCACCTCGAGCGTCGCCAGACCCGCTGCCATGGCCACGGGGTTGCCGGAAAGGGTGCCGGCCTGGTAGACGGGGCCGTTCGGGGCCAGGTGCTGCATGACGTCGCGGCGACCGCCAAAGGCGCCGACGGGCATGCCCCCGCCAATGACCTTGCCGAAGGTGGCCAGGTCGGGCGTGATGCCATAAAGCTCGGCGCAACCGCCGCGAGCCACCCGGAATCCGGAGATGACCTCGTCGAAAACCAGCAGTGCACCGTGGCTCCGGGTGAGTTCGCGGAGACGCTCGAGGTACTGCCGCCTTTGAATCAGAAGGCCGTTGTTGGCCGGCAAAGGCTCGATGACGACGGCCGCGACCTGGTCGCCGAACTCCTGAAAGAACGCATCGAGACCCTCTTCGTCATCCAATGGGAGGACCCTGGTGAGGCTGGCGAAGGGTCCGGGGACCCCGGCCGAAGACGGCTCACCAAAGGTCGCCAGGCCCGATCCGGCCGCCACCAGCAGGTGATCCGCATGCCCGTGGTAACAGCCGGAGAACTTGACGATGAGGTCCCGTCCCGTTGCCCCTCGCGCAAGACGAATAGCGCTCATCACCGCCTCGGTGCCGGACGATACGCACCGCACCTGCTCGATGCCCGGGTAGGCAGCGACTATTCGCTCCGCCAACTCGACCTCGGCGCGGCACGGCGCGCCGAAGGTCGTGCCCCGGTCAACGGCCTCGTGGATCTCGGCCATGACCTCGGGATGGGCATGACCGAGGATCAACGGCCCCCACGAACCCACGAAATCCAGGTATTGATTGCCGTCCTCATCCTCGATTCGGCATCCGCTGCCACGGCTGATGAACGGCGGCGTGCCACCCACCGCGCGAAAGGCCCGGACCGGGGAGTTGACACCGCCCGGAATCACCTCATTCGCGCGCGCGAACAGACCCGCGCTCTGCTCATTCGACTGTTTCACTCACGGCCTCCCACTCTCTCTTCCGCGGACTCCTCACCCATCGTGACAGCCACGTCGTTGTACAGGTCTTCCCCCGATGCCTGCAGAAAGGTCCGCACCGCAGGAGCGCCGTAGTCGGTCGCCAGGGCCCGGATACCCATCGTCGGAATGTGGGCGAAGCGTCTCGCCATGACCTCCGCCCACTGGGTGATGATCTCCCGGTCGGCCGCGTCGAGCGTGTCGAGCTGTTTGCGAAACAGACGCTCGAGACCTTCAACGGCGGTCTGCCGGTATCTCCTGTTGACGCGTGCGATCACAGGCGCCATCTGTCGTTCGGTGAGCTGGCGGCAGAACTTCTCGAGCCGGCGATCCACCATCTCACGGGCAGGCGCCAGGTCGAGAAGGCGACGGTTGCGAGACGCCTCCGCCTCGGTGGTGATCTCGTCCACGCCCAGGCGCTCGACTGCCACCCTCTTCGCCGCCACGACATCGACGTCCGGAGGCACGGCCATGTCGATCATCAGCGGCGGCTCACCGCTCGGCGCCCGCGCGACGATGCGCTCGAGCTCAGCGAGCCCGAGAACGGCTTCCGGACTGCCGGTGGCCGACAGCACGGCCTCTGCCGGCCGGGGCTTCTCCCGGTACTCGTCCAGGGTCTGAAAATCGAGCATGAGTCGTTCCACGAGATCGACCGCCCGCCCCGCGCTTCGGTTGACGAGAAGCACCTCGACACCGGCCTGCACCAGGTTGTGTGCAGCGCGAACGGTCATCGGCGACACACCGATCAGGGCGACTGTGCCGGGGGTCCGCCGAATCCGGTCAATCAGATGGTCGCACGCTACGTCGGCCAAGGAGGTGCCGCGACCGCCGGTGTCCACCTTGCCGTGGACCTCCGCCCCGAGTCGGAGGGCCTCGGTCAAGACCTGGTCCACGAGCGGGCCGACCACCTCTGCAGCTCGGGCCATCTTCAGCGCCTCGCGCATCTGGGTGCGGATCTCCTGCTCGCCAACCTGCGCGGAGTCGAGCCCGGCGGCGACCAGGAAGAGGTGTTCGACGGCGCCTTCGCCGGCCCAGGCTCGAAAGGTCCGCTCGGCTTCGCCGGGTTCTGGCTCGACGCCGGCGAGCGCCCTGAAAATGCGCCGGCGGTAGACCTCGATCGGCACGCCGTACCGACCCTTAAAAACGACCTCGACCCGGTTGCACGTCGCCAGGTAGAGCAGCTCCTCGGCGTCGACTGCACGAGCGAGCCCGGGCAACCGTTCGACGCGTTCATCCTTGCCAACCGTAAACCGGGACAGAACCTCACCGCCATCGCGACGGAAAGACACACCGACAACCCCCAGCGTCTCCATGGCACGCATGAAACCACATCTGGCTTCGAAAAGTGTCACTGGGGCGTCATCCCCAAGTCACTGTTTCGCAATATTTTCCCATCTAAAAATAGACGTTGTGATGATTTTCGAGAGAAATGCTATATGAGAACCATTGTCATTGAGACAATTGATAGACCGGAAGCGTTGGCCCCCACCAGCCAAAAACACATCGCGCAGCTCGCGCGCGACCTCTTCTAGGGTCTCGACACAGTCGGCCGCGAACCCAGGCGTCATGATATCGAGGTTTTTCACCCCCGACCGGGCAAGCTCCCGTACGGTGTCCTCGGTTGCCGGCTCGACCCATTGCTCACGACCGAATCGTGATTGGAAAGTGACCGGACAGCGTTTCTCGGGCAGATTGAGCTTTGCCCTCACAAGAGCGGCAGTTTCCAGACACTGATCGAGGTAGGGGTCGCCACCGACAACAAACCGCTCGGGAAGGCCGTGGAAAGACAGCACGAGCTTGTCGGGCGGGCCCTCCGACTCCCACAGCTCACCCACCGAGCCGGCCAGGGCGTCGATGTAGCCCGGGGCGTCGTGGTAAGAGTGCACCGTTCGGAGCTCGGGAATTACGCGCCAGCTCGACAGCTCGGCAGCCAGGGCGTCGAAAACAGAACCGGTCGTTGCGCCCGAGTACTGCGGGTAAATCGGCAGGCAGAGCAGCCGCCTGCAGCCCATACGTCGCAGAGGCTCGAGTGCCTCGTTGATCGACGGGCTGCCGTAGCGCATACCCACGACGACCTCGGGAGGGTCATCGAGCTCGGCTTCGAGCCTCTGAGCGATCCCGGCGCCAATCCGCCGTGAAATCGTCAGCAGGGGAGAGCCCTCCTCCGTCCAGATCTTTCGATAACGCGCCGCCGACCGCCGCGGACTGGTCATCAGTACGAAGACGTTGAGGATCAGCCACCAGCGCAGGCGCGGCATCTCCACCACCCGAGGGTCGGAGAGGAACTGCCGCAGATACCGTCTCACCGCCGAGGTCGTCGGCGCATCCGGCGTACCGAGGTTGACGAGTAAAACGCAGGTCGGAGGCTTGCGTCCACCCGGAGCCGGTCCATTTCGATACGGTGGCGGTTGGCTGGTGCTCGACATCTCTTTCAGGATAACCGGGCCGGGCGTTTTGGGGCACAGCGGCCGGGGCAGCGATGGGTTCAGCGGCACGGAGCAGCAACAGGGCCAGGTTCAGGGACAGAAAGCAGCGGCAGCCTCAGCAGCAGATTGCAGCGGCTGCGACAGGCCTCAACGACACGGACACCGTCAACCAACACGGTCTCCGCCGCGGGCACGGTCACGGCCACCGTTACGGCCGTCTCTGGCGCACACCTGCTGTGACCACCGGCGATACGTTCACAACGTCCTCCACGGCCGATGCCGAGCTGGAGCTCGGCGGTCCCAGGGTGGAACGAAACGAACACGGCAACCGCCAGGGTCACGGATCCGGTCACCGAGCCCGCCGCGGGTTCAACATCGAGATCGCAGAATCGCGGGCGGGGACGCCCGCGCTACAAGGAATACGGCATTTTGTAGCGTGGGCGTCCCCGCCCGCGGTCGTACGCGGAACACCGCTATTCAGCTGTAGAATGCCGCCGACAAGGAGAGATCATGCGCCACTTCACGATCATCGCCGCCATCATCCTCAGCCTCACAGTGCCGACCTGGGCTGCCGAAACCGAGGACGATTCCAAGGACGAAGGACCGCTGTCCGCCGGGACATTTGCCGGGCTCACTTTGCGCGGCATCGGCCCTGCCGTCGCCTCCGGCCGCATCAGCGATTTCGCGGTCGACCCGGCCGAACCCAGCTACTACTTCCTGGCTTCGGCTTCAGGCGGTGTCTGGAAGACCGTCAACAACGGCGCCATCTGGACGCCGGTCTTCGACGGCGAAGGCTCGTACTCCATCGGCTGTGTCGAGCTCGACCCCGGCAACCGCGACGTCGTCTGGGTCGGCTCGGGTGAAAACAACTCGCAGCGCTCCGTCTCCTTCGGCGACGGTGTCTACAAGAGCCTCGACGGCGGCCAGACGTGGACCAACATGGGCCTCGGCGAGAGCGAGCACATCGGCATGATCGCCATCGACCCGCGCGATTCCGATATCGTCTACGTCGCCGCCCAGGGCCCGCTGTGGAGAGCAGGCGGTGATCGCGGGCTCTACAAGACCGCCGACGGCGGCGCCACCTGGGAGCTGGTACTCGAGATCTCCGAGAACACGGGCGTCAACGAGATCCACCTCGACCCCCGCGACCCGGATGTGCTCTACGCCTCCTCCTACCAGCGCCGGCGGCGCACGTGGACCCTCATCAACGGCGGCCCAGAGTCGGCGATCTACAAGTCGACCGACTCCGGCGCCACCTGGCGCAAGCTCGAAAAGGGTCTGCCGAAGGTCGACATGGGACGCATCGGCATGGCCGTCTCGCCGGCGAACCCGGATGTCATTTACGCGATCGTCGAGGCAGTTCGCGACGAGGGTGGGTTCTTCCGCTCCACCGACCGCGGTGAGAGCTGGACGAAAATGTCCGACTACGTCGCCGGCAGCCCGCAGTACTACAACGAGATCGTCGCCGACCCGTCGGACGTCGACCGCGTCTACTCCCTCGAGACCTGGATGCAGGTTACGGAAGATGGCGGCAAGACTTTTGCGAAGATCGGCTCGGCCTTCCGCCACGTCGACGACCACGCCATGTGGATCGACCCCTCCAATGCCAAACACCTCATCGTCGGCTGCGACGGCGGCGTCTACGAGAGCTGGGACCGCGCCGCGACCTACACCTTCAAGGCCAATCTGCCCATCACCCAGTTCTACCGCCTCGGCATCGACAATGCAGAGCCCTTCTACTTCGTCTACGGCGGCACCCAGGACAATGCCACGCTTGGTGGACCGTCGCGCACCCGCAGCCCGGCGGGAATCACCAATGAGGATTGGTTCGTCACCGTCTTCGGCGACGGCTTTCAGACCCGCGTCGATCCTACGGACCCGATGATCGTCTACTCGGAGTGGCAGTACGGCGGCCTCGTGCGCCACGACCGGCGCTCCGGCGAGATCGTCGACATCCAGCCGCAGGCGCCTCCCGGGGAAGAACCCTGGCGCTGGAACTGGGATGCGCCGCTGATCATCAGCCCGCACTCCCACACCCGCCTCTACTTCGCCGCCTCACGGCTCTTCAAGTCGGACGACCGGGGCAACTCCTGGACCGTGGTTTCGCCGGTCTTGCACCGCGGCATCGACCGCGACACCCTCGAGGTCATGGGCAAGGTCTGGGGACCCAACGCGGTCGCCAAGAACGCCTCCACGTCGACCTTCGGCAACGCCGTCGCCCTTTCCGAGTCACCCCTCGTCGAAGGACTGCTCTACGTCGGCACCGATGACGGTCTCATCTGGGTGAGTGAAGACGGCGGCGAGAGCTGGCGCACCGAGGGCGAGTTCCCCGGCATTCCGGCCAATACATACGTCGCCCGTCTCGAGGCCTCAATTCACGACGCCAATACGGTCTTCGCCGCATTCGACGCCCACAAGGACGCCGACTTCAAACCCTACCTGCTGACAAGCACGGACCGCGGCCAGAGCTGGACCTCCGTCGCCGGCGACCTGCCCGAGCGCGGCATGGTGTGGGCGGTTGTCGAGGACCACGTCGATTCCAAGCTGCTCTTCGCCGGCACCGAGTTCGGCCTCTTCTTCACCCGCGACGCTGGCGCGACCTGGATCCAACTCAAAGGTGGCCTGCCGACCATCGCCGTTCGCGACATCGCCGTGCAGCGGCGTGAGAACGACCTCGTGCTCGCAACCTTCGGCCGCGGCTTTTACATCCTCGACGACTACACGCCTCTGCGCACAGCCGACGAAGAAACGCTCACCAAGCCGGTCCACCTCTTCGAGCCCAAGGACGCACTCGCGTACATGGAAAGCGCGCGCCTCGGTTTGTCGCTCACCAAGGCGTTCCAGGGAGACGGCTTCTACGCCGCCCCCAATCCACCGCTTGGCGCCGTCTTCACCTACCACCTGGCCGAAGGCTTCAAAACCCGCCAGGAGCAGCGCATCGAGGCTGAAGAAAAGGCCGCCGAGGACGAGACCACCCTGGCCTACCCCGATCTCGAGACCCTCCGGGCCGAGGACGACGAGCTCGAGCCGAAGGTCATTCTGACAGTGCGTGACTCTCAAGGCGCTATCGTCAGGCGCGTCGAAGGGCCGAGGGAGAAGGGCCTGCACCGGGTCTCCTGGGATCTGCGCTTGCCGTCGACCACGCCGGTCGACCTGTCGCCCCCCGACCCGTCGCCCTGGGGCCCGCCGCCGCGCGGACCCTTGGCCATGCCCGGCGCTTACACTGCGACCCTGTCGGCGCTCGCCGACGGCACGAAGACCGAGCTCGCCGGCCCGGTCGAGTTCACCATCAAGGCGCTCGATCTCGCCACTTTCCCGGCTGAAGACCGCGAGGCCGTGCAGGCATTCCGCCTCGAAGCCGCCGAGCTTCAGCGCGCCGTAGACGGCGCCGCCGAGCTCACCTCCGAGGTCGAAGACCGCCTCGACCACCTGCGCCGGGCCGTGTTCGACACCACCACCGCCGATCCAGCGGCCTTGGCAGAAATCGAGGCCATTCGCACCGCCCTCAACCATTTGCTGATCGAGCTCAACGGCGACTCCTCGGCAGCAAAGAGGAACCACGCAACAGCGCCTTCGATCAGCGGCCGCGTATCCAACGTAATCGGCGGCCAGTGGTACGTCACCTCGGCCCCGACCCAGACCAACCGCGACTCCCTGAAGTGGGCCTCCGAGGCCTTCGCCGAGTGGCTGCCGAAGCTGCGCAACCTCGTCGACGGTAGGCTCTCACCGCTCGAGCAGCAGCTCGAAATGGCCGGCGCCCCGTGGACGCCTGGGCGGTTCCCGGAGTGGCCGAGGAAGTAGATCGCATCAAACCCTCGAGTCAGGTTGATCGTGGGAGGCAACCGAAAGACAAGAAAGGGGAATTGAAACGCAGAGACGCACGAATCACCACGATCCTTGGCGCGACTATCTCCTGAGCGGTCCACCCCGCGCCTGACCGGACTCCCGCCCGCAGATGGTGTCCGGCGCGGACGGCGGCACCTCGGCGTGGTCGACAGCAGTCGTGAACGGGTCGGGCAGTGTTGATGGCAGGCCCTGAAGGACCTGCCTGTCCTTAACCCTGCAACCTCTGCGTTCTCTGCGTTCTCCTGTTAAAAAATATCGACAGCTCCACTTCCCAATCGAGATGGGGCATTCGAAGAGTCGTAAAGACCTTCGCAACCGCCAGGCCTTCAAGGACACATTTAAACAGGAGCACGCAGAGGTCGCAGAGAATGTTCCCTACCTCTGTTTCCTCTGTTTCCTCCTTTGTTGCTTCTATACTGATGTCGAGGTACTCATGAAAACCGAAATCGGACTCCTGGTGGTTGTCCTGCTGGCTCTGGTCTTGCCGTGGTCGACAACGGTCCAGGTGGAGGCGAGCGACCCGTTCACCGTCAACATCACAACCGCCGGCGCGCAGAGCTACCCGGATGTCGCGGTCGGAACGGACGGTCGGTTCGTCGTCGTGTGGCAGGCCGAAGACCAGGACGGGGATGGTTGGGGGGTATTCGCCCGCTGGTTCGACTGGAAGGGCGAGGCGCTCACGGGCGAGGTGTTGGTCAACACCACCACCATCGGCAACCAGTACTCGCCACGGATCGAAGGTGACGGGCAGGGTCGTTTTGTGATCGCCTGGCGAGACGACGGCGCCGGGATCCGGGCGCGCCAGTTCGACGGGCTCGGCGCGGCCCTGGATCAGGAGATCGAGGTGGCGGGCCCCGCCCCGACGCCTTTCGACTCCGCCGTTTCGGTCAACTCCGACGGCGATTTCGTGGTGATCTGGTTCGTCTACGACCTGCCCGAAATACGGGTGCTGACGAGGCAGTTCAATCACCTGGGCTTGCCCCTCGGAGATGCTGTCGAGGTTGCGGTCTACACCCGACCCTCCCAGTCCTACTATGAAGGCACGGCGGTCGCAATGCTCGACGACCGTTCCTACATCGGCGTCTGGAGCGACGGCGAGGAAGTCTTCGCGCGCCGATACGACACCGACGGCGACCCGGTAGCGGGCCAGTTCCAGGTCAGTCAGCTCAACTACCCCTACTCCTTCAACTCCAGCGGGGTTGACGTCGG
>CAZCEX010000031.1:0-16414 GCA_964497785.1 uncultured Thermoanaerobaculia bacterium
GAATCCATCGACGCATCGGGTTGATCCTGCGCCCTGCCATACTTCGCAGCTGAACGCTATGAGGTCTCTTCTTCCCTTCACCGTCAGCCATCGTGACCCGGGCTCTAGCGCCCGGGCGGCCGTTCTGGAGACTGCACACGGGTCTGTCGAGACTCCGGCCTTCATGCCGGTCGGTACCGCAGGCACGGTGAAGGGCCTGGCGGCGTGGGAGCTCGAGCGACTCGCCCCACAGATGATCCTCGCCAACACCTACCACCTGCTCCTGCGTCCCGGTGTCGAGCGGATGAAAATCCTCGGGGGGCTGCATCGCCTGATGGCCTGGCACGGACCGATTCTCACCGACTCGGGGGGATACCAGGTCTTCTCGCTGGCTGCCCGCCGGCGGGTTGAAGAGAACGGTGTTGTCTTTCGCTCCCACATCGACGGCGCCGAGCACCGCTTGACGCCGGAATCGGTGATCGCTGCGCAGGCCTCCTTCGGGGTCGATGTCGCCATGGTTCTCGACGAGTGCCTTCCGTATCCGGTTGCTCCCGAGGCGGTAGCTCCATCAGTGAAAAGGACTCTCCGGTGGGCGCGCCGCGCGCTCGATCAAGCTGCCAAAGAAATAGAAGAGGGCTGGTTGGGGGGCGTATTCGCCATCCAACAAGGAGCCTTGAGCGAAGCGCACCGGAAACGTTGCAGCGAAGATCTGGTCGGCCAACCGTTCGACGGGTTCGCCATCGGTGGCCTCGCGGTGGGCGAAGCATCCGAGCAGCTGCACGAGGCGGTGGGTTTTTGCGCGCCATTGCTGCCGGAGGACAAGCCACGCTACCTCATGGGGGTGGGTTATCCCGAAGACCTCCTGCACGCCATTTCGTGTGGAGTCGATCTCTTCGACTGTGTTTTGCCGACTCGGTCGGCGCGGACCGGGAAAGTCTTCACATCCATCGGAGACATCAACATCAAGAATGCCCGTTGGGCCGAAGACGGCCGCCCGCTCGACAGCAACTGCTCGTGCCCCACGTGCGTGAGGTACTCGAGGGCGGCGTTACGTCATTTCTACATCTCGCGTGAGGCGACGTCGGTCGTTCTGCTCACGATGCACAACCTGTGGTTTTTTCTCTCCTTGATGCGGAGAGCCAGGGAAGCTATTATGGCGAGCCGCTACGGCGAATTTCGTCGGCGGATCATAGAACGCCGGAGACAGGGACCGGATGATGCCGGCCCGAAAAAGAGGTGAACATGGGTGGAGTAACTGCAGGCGGGAGCCCCCTCGGCATGATGATGCCGTTGCTGCTGGTGCTGGCGGTGTTTTACTTCATCGTCATCATGCCGGCGAAGAAACAACAGAAAAAGAAAGAGGCCATGATCTCGGCCCTCAAAAAGGGCGATCGTGTCGTGACCTCGGGCGGAATTCACGGAACGGTGGTAGCCGTAGAGAACGATGAAGTCCTGGTCAAGGTGGCCGAAAACGTCAAGCTCAGGGTGAGCAAGAGCGCCGTGGCCGGAACGTCCGACGGCCAGATCATATCCTGACGGGCGTGAAGGGACATCCGAACGGAGCAGTGCGGCGGAAAGATCCGCAGCTCGAGTCTCGGATCGTCCAGCGGAGGCGAGAGTGGAAAAGAAAATAGCGTGGAGAGTCGTGCTCATCTTGGTGGTGATCGGCCTGGCAGCGTGGTCGATGTATCCCCCGAGCGAGCGCATTCATTACGGACTGGACCTCAGTGGCGGCGTACATCTGGTGCTTCGAGTCCAGACTGACGACGCCATCAAGGCAGAGCTCGATGACGCCGGTCTGCGGCTTCAGTCGGTGGCTGCCGAGAGGGAGATTACGCTCGGCACGGTGACGACCGACCCAGAAAATCTGGAGTTTTCGGTTGAGATACCGAGCGGCGTCGACCGCGGCGTACTGGCTGAAGTGGCCGACGACTACTTCGTCGAGTACGACATCGAGCGTGGTTCGACGGTGTGGACGTTTTCGTTCAAGCCCAACACCGAGAAGATCCTCCGCGACCAGGCGGTACGCAAGGGGTTGGAGACGATCAACAACCGGGTCGATCAATTCGGAGTTGCCGAGCCGCGCATCTCCCGCCAGGGGATCGAAGGGGACCGTATCCTGGTCCAGCTCCCTGGGGTTGATGACCCGGAGCGTGTCAAGGACATCATCTCCAAGACCGCTTTCCTGGAATTCAAGCAGGTGCTCGGGGGACCGGCGCCTGACCGAGCCAGTCTGCTGCAAGCAGTTGGGGGCTCGCCGCCAGCTGATGCCGAGGTCATGCCGGGCGACCGCCAAGGATTCGAGGGGGAGGTCATCGGCCGGGACTATTACCTCGTCAAAAAGGCTGCGATCGTGACCGGCCGCGAGCTGCGCACTGCGCGTCGAAGCCAGGACGAGTTTGGGCAGCCCAATGTGCGCTTCGACCTGGTACCCGCTGCGGGTGCGAAATTCGGGGCCTTCACGGAGAGCCACATCGGAACGCCGATGGCCATCGTGCTCGACAACAAGGTCATGTCGGCGCCGGTGATTCGGGCCCGCATCACCGATTCGGGCGTCATCGAAGGCAACTACTCGATCGAGGAGGCCGAAGATCTCTCGTTGATCCTCAGAGCAGGCGCTCTGCCGGCGTCGCTGGTCTATCTCGAAGAACGCACGGTGGGACCGTCGCTCGGCCACGACTCCATTGTCCGTGGGGTGCGCGCCGGTATCGCAGGAATGGCCCTCGTCATGATCTTTATGATGGTCTACTACCGGGCGAGCGGGCTCAACGCTGTGGTTGCTCTGCTGCTCAACCTGTTGCTGCTGATGGGCGCTATGGCGTATTTCGGCGGCACGTTGACCTTGCCAGGTATTGCCGGCGTGATTCTGACGATCGGTATGGCGGTGGACGCCAACGTGCTCGTTTTTGAACGTATTCGAGAGGAGCTAGGGGTCGGGAAGACCGTTCGAGCGGCGATCGACACCGGGTTCGCAAGGGCATTCGGCACCATTCTCGATGCCAATCTCACTACACTGATCGCAGCTCTCTTCCTCTTCCAGTTCGGAACAGGACCGGTGAAGGGCTTTGCCGTCACCCTGTCGATCGGCATTCTGGCGAGCATGTTTACTGCCGTGTTCGTATCGAAGACCCTTTACATGCTGTTACTGCACGGTAAAGACCGCGTGCAGACGCTGAGTGTGTGAGCGAGGAAACTATGCGCATTATCGGCGAGACTCACATTCCGTTTCTTTCTTACCGCAAAATCGCTCTCAGTGTGTCGGCGGTTGTCATTCTGGCGGGGCTGGCATACATCTTCTTGGGGCCCGGCCTGAACCTCGGCATCGACTTCGTCGGTGGCACGCAGGTGACGGTCAAGTTCCGCGAGGCGCCAGATCTCGATCGCCTTCGTGACGCGGTGTCCGCAATTTCGGTCGGAACCCCGGAGATTCAAAGCTTCGACGAAGCCGACAAGAACGAGGTGCTCATCCGGCTGGAGAATCCCGGCGGCTCCGAGGGAGATTTCACCAAGCCCATCCTCGATGGTCTTCACGCCGAGTACGACGTCGACCTCGAGGGTCGTTTCGACGTCAATACCCAGGGTGCCCAAGCGCTTCTCGACCAGCTGGTCGGTGGCGACCCCGAGGGCTTGCTCGGGGACCGCGAGGCGAAGACCGAGGCCTATCGGGCGCAGGCGCAAGCGGTGCTCGAGTATCGCAAGCTGATGGGCATGTTCGGTTCAGTCGACGAAATCGATGAGGTCGAGGGCTTGAGCGCGGAAACCGCGGCCTTCATCAAGGGGATAGCCGGCGTCGGCGAGTTCGCCCTCCTCGGTGCGGAAAGCGTCGGTCCGACGGTGGGCGCCGACCTGCAGAGCAAGGCCAAACTGGCGATCGGTTTCTCCCTCCTCGGGATGCTGGCCTATATCTGGCTCAGATTTCAGCTTCCCTACGGTATTGGTGCGGTGGCGGCCCTGTTTCACGATGTGCTGATCACGCTAACGGCGCTTGCCATCACCAACCGTGAGATCAACCTTCCGACGATCGCAGCCCTCCTGACGCTCGTTGGATACTCGGTGAACGACACTGTCGTGGTCTTCGACCGGGTCAGGGAGAACCTCCGCCTGCACCGTGGCGAGGACCTCGAAAAACTGATGGACACGTCGATCAACCAGACGCTGTCGCGGACCTTCATTACCTCGGGCACGACCTTGATGGTGGTGCTGTCGCTCTACCTCTTCGGCGGTGACGTCATCAACACCTTCGCGTTCGTGCTCCTGATCGGCATCATTGTCGGTACCTACTCGTCGATCTTCGTGGCCTCTCCGGTCGCGCTCACGATCAACAAGATCCTGGCCGCCCGACGGCAAGCCAAGCGCCGCCGCTGACCCGCCATCGACTGCAATCGCGAAACGCCCCGGAGGTCCCGGGGCGTTTTTTTCGGGGGTCGTGACTACGGTGTTGGCCGTGACGGTGACGGTGACAGCGACCGTGAGCCGTCGCCCACTACATACTGCCGCTGTTCAGGTCAAGTCCTGGTCAGAAGTTGCCACTCGGAAATTTCGTTGAAAACCTGGCCCACTGTTGGTTTTTCGCCCGAGCCCGAGCCCGTTGTCGAATGCCCAAAGTCGGTAACGACAACGATAACGGGCTCGGGCTCGGGCCCAGTGTCCGATAGCGCTTAACGTTCTTTTGGTTGTGGCTCCGCCACCTTGGTTTTTCCTGAGATTCCGTCTTGGAAAAGAGTGATCTGAAGGCTGGAATCCCGGCTGGTTCACCAGGGTCGACTCGGCCTTGACCCGGCGAATACAATAGAGGGATGGGTCCTGCGCCGAAGGTCCGCATTGAGAACATCCTCAGCCGTGTCGAGCGATACCGGCCCGACATGGATGAGGACCTGCTGCGGCATGCCTACGTCTTTGCGGCCAACCGCCACCAGGGGCAGGTCCGGCGATCGGGAGAGGCATACCTCGTCCACCCCCTGACGGTGGCCTGGATGCTGGCCGAGATGGAGCTCGACGAAATCGCCATCGCCGCCGGTCTTCTGCACGACATTCTCGAGGACACCGAAACAACCGAGGAACAGCTCGAGCTGGAGTTCGGGCCGGATGTGACGCGGCTGGTCGTTGCCCTCACGAAGATCTCGACCTATGAAAGCTCGTTCACCAGTCGCGAGGAGACCGAAGCAGAGAACTTCCGCCGCCTGCTGCTGGCCTCCACCGACGACGTCCGAGTGATCATAGTCAAGCTCGCTGATCGGCTCCACAATATGCGGACCCTCGAGTTTCTGCGCCGGGACCGCCAGGTCGCGATCGCCCGCGAAACCCTCGACATCTACGCTCCGATCGCGAATCGCCTCGGGATCGGCAGCATCAAGGGTGAGCTCGAGGACCTGTGCTTCAAGTTCCTCCACCCGCAGACCGCCGAGCGGTTGGGCAAGGAGATCGCGGATCGAAGCGCTGCGGCCGACAGGTGGTTCTCCGAGATCCGGAACGACATTGCCGCCATGGTCGAGGAGCATGGAATCAAGGCTGTGATTCATGGTCGCGTCAAGCACCACTACTCGATCTACCGAAAGCTGAAGGAACAGGGCATCGACGTTTCGAACGTCTTCGACTTCCTCGCCTTTCGGATCATCGTCGACACGGTTGCCGATTGTTATGCAACCCTCGGCCTGATCCACCAGCGGTGGCCGCCCGTCCCAGGCCGAATCAAGGATTACATCGCCATCCCGAAGCCGAATGCCTACCAGTCTCTCCACACCTCTGTTCTCGGCCCGGAAGGCCACCCATTCGAGATCCAGATCCGCACCAAGGACATGAACACGATCGCCGAGTTCGGTATTGCAGCTCACTGGAGCTACAAGGAGAAGGGCTCGAAGGCGGCGGCAAAAGACTCACGGATGGCCTGGCTTCGAAGCATGCTGGACAACTCCCTCGGGAGCTCGCCGAGAGAGTTCCTCGACTCCCTCAAGGTTGACCTCTACCCGGACGAGGTCTATGCCTTCACGCCGAAGGGAGACGTATTCTCATTTCCAAAGGATTCGACGATCCTTGATTTTGCCTACCGCATCCACTCCGAGGTGGGACACCAATGTGTCGGAGGACGGGTGAACGGGCGGTGGGTTCCACTCAAGACCGTGCTCAAGAATGGTGCGGTGGTCGAGATCTCGACATCTCAGCACCAGTCGCCCCATCATGATTGGCTGAGCCTGGTCGGTACCAACAGGGCGCGGACCAAGATCCGCTCCTATTTGAAACGTGAGGAGAAGGCCAGGTCCGTCGAGGTCGGCAAGAAGCTCTTCGAGAGGGAGCTGCGCCGCCGCGGTTCCAGCCTGAAGCGGGTGATCGGGACCGAAGCGATGAAAGCCACCTTGAGCGCCCAGGGGCTGGCAAAGGAGGACGACCTCTATGCCGCCGTCGGTTTCGGCCGCGTCTCGGCCCAGACGGTCGCCGCCCAGGTTGTCCCGGACGAGCGTGACGATGCCGGCAAGGTTGAGCATCGAGAGGATGAGACCCGTGCGGGCGGCGGCGCCGAAAGCGCACGCTCCGAGGCGGTCCTCGAGGTGACGGGCGACTCCGACTTTTTGGTGTATGTGGCGCGTTGCTGCAATCCGGTGCGCGGAGAAGAGATCGTCGGTTTCGTCACCCGAGGCAAAGGCGTCGCAGTGCACGCGAAGTCGTGTCCCAACGTCAAGAATCTGCTCTATCACCCGGAGCGTGAGATCGATGTCCACTGGGCGACGGCGAAGGCGGACGGCGGAGGCAGGAAGTCCCACGTCGATCTCGACATGGTCTTCAAAGACAACTCGGGCATGCTCGCGACGATCTCGCACGCGATCTCGGCCGAAAATTCCGATGTCGTTTCCTGCCAACTGCGCACAGATGAGGACGGTGACACCGGGTGTGCCTCGTTGACGGTGGTCGTGCTCGACGCAGCCCACCTGCAACGCGTCTTGGATCGACTCGAGGGCCTGAAGGGAATGATCGAGGTCGAACGGCGGAGCGGCCGTGGGCGGGTTTCTCGTCTGATGTCTGTGTGATCGTTGCCGTCCCCCGAGTCAAAAGCCCCAATAAACTGGAGATGCGGGCCATTTGTAGACGGCGAACCTTGATAGATGGCCGAGATTATGTTATTAAAGCGGGCCCCGAGAAGCGGGGATTCGAGGAGGACGATCATGGCGCAGCGATGCGACATCTGCGGCAAGGGGCCAATGACCGGCCACAAAATTTCTCACGCTCACAATGTTTCCAAAAGACGCTGGCTGCCGAATTTGCAGCGGGTCCGGGCGATAGTCGACGGCACGCCGAAGTTCGTCAAGGCCTGCACGCGCTGCATCCGGTCGGGAAAAATCGAAAAGGCGCCACGTTTCTGATCGAAAACCCGGCAAATGCCGGCCGATCCCCCAGAACAGTGCACCTCCCCTGGCTGTTGCGATTGCGGCAGCCGATGTTGTTGTTGAACCCCAGTCAAACCCCCAGCCTGAGAACCGTTGAGGTCAACTGGCGAGGCGCTGTTTGCCGCCATGTGAGCCAGATCACATGGGTAGGACGGTCATTCGGGCCCTTCGAAATCGGTGTATCGGGCTTGCTTGGTTGTGGCTGGAACCCGTGCAGGTCCGCCTCGACTGGCCGTGTTTTGACGGCCCCCGGGGCGCCGGCCTTTTCGTCACCAGGCAGGCAGCTCCTCCGCAGAAGTAGGGGCACGCGTCTGCCGAATCGAGGAGCTGGGACGAGCGGCGTGAAACGGTCTGAAATCGTCAGGATGCAGTTCGGAGAGGGCTTTCTGCCGGTGGCGCAAAGCAGGACAGCCGTTCTCAGGCCTGCCATCGTGAGGGTATTCATGGCCGAAATCGGGTGTCTGTGCGCAAGCTCAATACGGTTCCCGGCCGATCTTGCCATGGTCTCAAAGAAGGTGCGAAGGAGGCATGCTTGCGGGCCACGGCATCCGGCAAGGTGGAGGCCCGATGCAATCTCGGTTGGCTCGGGGGAGGCCGAATATGAGCTATCATGCTGGAGTGCTTGTGCTTGACAGTACTGGAGCCCCTTGGTAGCCTCGCTTTAGAGGAGATTTGGTTAACTTTCGCGATCACATCGGAATGAGGGTTTAAGCCGTGTTTGGAAAGCGAAAAAAACAGGTCGTCGGTTGCGACATAGGATCTTCGGCAGTGAAGCTCGTTGAGCTCAAGTTACTTAAAAATGGCGAGTTCCAGCTTGTGCATGCAGCAATTGCAGAGCTCTCCGCCGAAGCCATCGTCGATGGGGCGATCATGGATTCGTCCCTGGTCGTGGAGGCTGTCTCCCGGCTCATCTCCGAAAATGGCGTAAAAAGCCAGCATTTCGGCGGGTCCCTTTCGGGCCACTCGGTGATTATCAAGAAGATCGAACTCCCGGCCATGAGCCCGGAGGAATTGGCCGAGTCGATTCAATGGGAGGCCGAGCAGTACATCCCTTTCGATATCAATGATGTGAACCTGGACTATGAAATCCTCGACGATGGCGGTGGCGGCGACAGCATGGATGTCCTCCTCGTCGCGGTGAAGAACGACAGAATTGCCGACTACACGTCGGTGATCGCCCAGGCCGGTCGGCAACCCGTGTTGATCGACGTCGATGTTTTTGCCGTTCAGAACGCTTTCGAGATCAACTACGGACTTGATCCCAACGCCGTAGCGCTAGTCAACATTGGCGCGTCGGTGATGAACATCAGCGTGCTTCACAACGGCGCCTCGATCTTCTGGCGTGACGTCGCCTTCGGCGGGAATCAGTACACCGAGGCGATTCAACGTGAGCTCAATCTGCCCCGAGAGGATGCCGAAAGGCTGAAGCTGGGGGAGCGAGTGGGAGAGCACAACCTTCAACAGGTCCTGGGGGTCTTGAACAACGTCTCAGAAGATCTCGCCGGGGAGCTCGACAAGACCATCAATTTCTTCCTGGCGACTTCGTCGGTGGACCGGATCGAGCGCATGGTTCTTTCCGGTGGCGCTTCCAAGACGGTGAACTTGGACGAGGTCATCAAGGATCGTTTTCAGGTCGACGTGGAAATCTTGAACCCATTTCGGAACATTCGATACAGCGAGTCCGATTTCGATCCGGAGTGGATCGGTCGGCATGCGCCAGCGATGACGGTCGCGGTGGGGCTTGCTGTGCGTACAATCGGAGATTGAGGCAATGATCAAAATCAACCTGATTTCCGAGGAGCCTTCTGTAGCCGCTACCAAGAAGCGAGGCCCCGAGTTTTCGCTCGGCGCCAAGCAGGGGGACATCATTCTCCTGACCCTCTTGATGATCGGACTCGCAGTCGCCGGCACTCACTGGTTTCTGTTGAACAGCGAGATCAACCAGTTGGGGGTCACCGAAGGCGAGCGTCGGGCGGAACGGAACGAGTTGCAGAAGTACATCGACAAGGTCGAGGAACTCGAGGCCAAGAGGACCGAGCTCAAGAACAAGATCGATACCATTCGAAAGCTTAAAGAGGAGCAGAACGGTCCGGTTCAGATCATGAACGAGGTCTCCAAGGCATTGCCGGATCTCGTGTGGTTGTCGGATTTGAACCTCAAGGGAACGCATCTTTCGTTGAGCGGAATGGCCCTGGATGAAAACGCCATCGCCAACTACATCGTGAACCTCGACGCGTCGCCATTCTTCAAGGAGCCGACTCTCGTCAGCATCCAGCGGTCCAAAAAGGACTCTTTCAGTTTCAAGCTCGAGTGTGACTTCACCTACACCCCTGCCGTGATCGCAGCCGCCGGGGATGGGGCGGAGAGCTGAGAAGGGGAGGGAGCAGCCGCTATGGCGATCGATCTCAACGAAAAACCCTGGTACGTCGCCCTGATCATCGGGCTGACCATCGGTGTGGTGATCTATGTCGTGATGCACATGTACTTTTTCAAAGACATGAAGATCGACATCGAAAACCTGCAACAGAAGATTTTCGACCTCGAACGTGAGATCGAGAAGGGACTCCAGGCCAAGGCAGACCTTCCCAAGCTTGAAGAGGACATCCAAAGCTACAAGCTGGAGCTCGATAGGCTGACCAGGATTTTACCGACACGGAAGGAGACCCCAGCCCTCATCAAGCGGCTGAAGCAGCTCAACGAGCTCGGCTTCTTCCGGTTGGTTCGTTTCACGCCGGGCGCCTTCGTGGATCAACAGTATTACTGGGAATGGCCGATCGCCGTTGAGCTCGAGGGTACCTATCACGAGCTTGGACAATTCTTCGACCGTCTCAGCCGGTTCTCCAGAATCATCAACGTCCGGGATCTCCAGATCAAACCCTACAGGCAGACAAAGGGTGATCCGGCGTTTACGATCAAGGCGACATTCACGCAGCGGACCTTTGTCTACAAGGGAGAGCCAGAACCCGCGGGAGGTGCCCAGTGATTGCGGTACGTACGATCGCGTATTTCGCGTGTGTGGTTGCTCTCGCCGTCGTGTGGCCGTTGACGGCCATGGCGCAGATTGAGGACGACGTGCTCGAAGCAGCCGACGCCCTGGGGGACGAAGAGGAGGTCGATGTTTCCCGCATCGACCAGATCCTCCGTGGTGATCAGGACGTCCGCAAAGGCGGATTCATCAACTACGATGCTGAAGGCCGGCGGGATCCTTTCCGCTCGTTGCTCGACACGATGGAAAGTTCCGAGGAAGAAGGGGCGGTTCGGCCCCCCGGCCTTCCGGGAATGCTCGTCGAGGAGCTCGAACTCCAGGGGATCATCGAGACCCCGAGCGGTATTCTCGCCTTCGTGCTCGGCCGGGATGATATTTCCTACATTATTCGACCAGGGACAAAGCTCTACAACGGTGAAGTAAAAGATATTCAGCAGGACAGAGTCATTTTCCGACAGCAAGCGGACGATCCGAAGCAGCTTCGGCCCTATGAAGAAGTCGTCCGCGGGTTCTCGGACTGAGCGAGTGAGGAAGAGATGGAATTGGGGGATGGCATGATGAGCAAGAACGTCCGCCTCCTGGTGGCCGCGGTCGGACTCGCGGTATTGGGGATCGGGCCCGGTGTCGCCGTTGCGGATCTTACCCCGGAAATCCGGGACATGGTCGCCGACGCGGGGCCTGCTGGGCCGGTCATCCACCTCCGGGCATCGGGTGCGCTTGAAACAGTGCACTACTCGCCGCAGCCCGGGGTATGGATCGTAGAAATGCCCGAGGCATCATGGGACGACGCGATTACGTCGTTCAGCAATCCAGAGCTCGGGATCGAGCGTGCTGAGCTGGGACATGTCGAGGAGTTTGGCAAGAGCCACTCCCGTCTGACTGTGCGGCTCAAACAGCCCGCGCAGCTCGATCTCGCGGTCACGCCCGAGGGCATGACTCTGCGCTTCGCAATGCTCAACTTCGAGCCGTGGCAGGTGCCGGATCCGGGTATAACGGAGTCGGTGGACCGGCCTGAGCAGCAGGCGCTCGCGGAGTTGCCACCGGTTGCCTCAAGGGCGGAGATTGAACCGACGGCTCGCGACCCGAAACCGGCGCCGCAATCAGCCGACTTGCGCGGGGTGGATGTCGTGCGCCGCGGCGAAGGGGTGGTGATCACCCTTTCGGGGAACGGGCCGCTCGAAGGCCGTTCCTTCACCTTGCCGTCGCCGGACCGCTTGGTCATCGACCTCGAGGGCGTGGTCAACCGGGTGGACCGGCACGTCTTTGCCGTCGGATCGCGCCTGGTGCGCCAGGTTCGGGTGGCCCAGCACCAGAGCGTGCCAAACCCCGTGACGCGTTTGGTCGTAGATCTTCAGGGCCCGTCTGACTACGATTTGCGTTCGACGGAGACCGGGGCGATCCTGGCCGTTGGTGTAGAGGAGGGAGTCCCGGTACCGGATGTAATACCGGTGTCGACCAAGGCCGACGGCGCCACGATGTTGATCACCAACCTCGGTGACGACGGTAGCGTTGGTGCGATTCGCACCGCGTCGGAGACCATTGCCGCACAGGGCTTCGGTCAATCCGAGGCGCAAGCATCGGTGGCATCCGAGAACTTCGTGCTTCCGGCGTGCAAAACGTCGGTGCACCAGGTGCCCGCGCCGAACGTTGACGAGGTCGTTGAGCTGCCGGAACGCAACCCATGGGTGGCCGATCCGTCGCAGTTGATCGAAGAGGCGGCAGCCACCGAGATTGACCTGCCCGAGCCCGTCGACGCATACGACTCTACCGAGGTCGAGACCGACGAGGTGCAATTTACTGGTGACCCGATCAGCCTGACCTTGAAGGACGCCGACGTCAAGGACGTCCTGAAGACTTTTTCCGCCTTGACCCGGCTCAACATCGTCATTGATCCCGAGGTTTCCGGTTCGGTCACCGTCGAGCTCCGCGATGTGCCGTGGGACCAAGCCCTCGACCTGATCTTGCGCATCAACAGCCTCGACTACGTACTCGAGAACAACGTCCTTCGTGTATCGACGATCAGCAAGCTGACGCAGGAGAAAAACCAGCGGGCCAAGTTCCTCGAGCAGCAGGAGATCGCTCAGCCGCTGAAGACCATCGTCAAGCCGCTGTCGTACGCAAAGGCAACCGACGTCGCAGCGTTGCTTTCGGGCGACTCCTATTTGATGTCTCCACGCGGTGCGGTGGTCGTCGATCAGAGAACCAATCAACTCATCATCCGCGATACCATCGACCGGGTCGAGGGCGTGCTTCGCCTGATCGACACCCTTGATCTACCGACGCCTCAGGTCGTCATCGAAGGCCGCATCGTCGAAACGACGAAGACCTTCTCGAGAGAATTGGGCGTCAACTGGGGCTTCATGGGTACGATGGACTCGGCACACGGCAACGATACCGGCCTCAGGTTCCCGAATTCGGTCGGCGTCGAAGGCGGGGTCGGTCTCGAAACGGCGAGCACCGGGTTTTTCGGCATGACCTTTGGGGACATCCTCAATACCTTCAACCTCGATTTCGTGCTCACCGCCGCCGAATCCGAGGGCCTCGCCAAGATCGTTTCGACACCGCGGGTCACCACCCAGAATCTCAAACAAGCGTCGATCCGCTCCGGTCTCCAGATTCCGGTGCAAACGGTAGCCAACAATACGGTGACCGTGCAGTACGTGGACGCCACCTTGCGGCTCCAGGTGACGCCGCAGATCACGGCCGAGGGCACGGTCAACCTCGATATCGACATCCGAAAACAGCAACCCGTGCAGGCTGGCATCGTGACCGGCGGCAATAACGCGCCGATCCTGACGAGGGACGCTCAGACCGAGCTGCTCGTTCGTGATGGTGGTACGACCGTCATCGGCGGCATTTATCAGATCGACGACGAAAACAACGAAAACCGGGTACCGGGCCTTTGGAAAATTCCAATCATCGGTAATCTGTTTCGCAACAAAGCAATCGACCAACGGCATGATGAGCTTCTGATCTTCATCACGCCCAGAATCGTAAAATACTGAGGAGGGGAAGCATGCATCGCTTGCTTACACTCGGCGTCCTTGTTGCCCTGCTGGTGGTCACCACCGTCGGCTGTAGTGGAGAGTCTGCCCTGGACAATACCGAGGCAGTCGTTTTCTTGACCGTCGATGTCTCAGCGTTCAACCCAGAGGTCAACGTCTGCGTCGAGACCGGGGATCTGACGGTTGAACAGATGGACATCACATCCACGCCGAAGAACCCGACCGATACGCTCACTGCCAATCAGGACGTGAACCTCACGCGTTGGGAGATCTCGCCTTATCGCACTGACGGCGGCACGGTCACTTCGCCGGCTTGGGCCAACGATCAATCGGTATATGTGCCCGCTGGGGGGACGGCCGACCTCGAAAATTATCGGGTCTACCCGGCCGAGTATCTCGACGATCCTCCATTCAACTATCTCTTTCCGGAAAACGGCGGGGTCGATCCCGAAACAGGTCAGGCCGTCGTGCGCGAGAGCATGACGTTGATCCTGTATGGACGCACGGTCTCCGGCAAGGCGGTCGCCACCGAACCGGTGGTGCTTGCCTTCCGGTTCACATGCAATTGATCGGGGGAGCTGGGTCATGACGAAATATTTCAGTCGCATTGCGCTTGCCGGGTTGGTAGCCCTGATCGGTTGTTCTGGTGACAGCCCGGAACCGACGAACCCCACCCCGCCCGGTGGAACTCCGGCGACCTGGGCGGTCACGGCTCTGGCCGTGTCCGACTCCGAGCCTTACGTGGGCACGGCGGTTGTTGTGACCGCGACCGTTACCAAGGACGGCAGCCCAGCGCCGGACGGTACGACGGTCGAGTTCACTTCACCCCCGGGCAGCACCGAAGGCGCTCAGCAGGTCACGACCTCCGGTGGGCAGGCGAGCACCGGTCTCAGCTCTGACACCGAAGGCACCTTCGCCATCAGGGCGCGGGTCAACAACGCCTCGCGTACGGTGTCGGTCACGTTCGTAGAACGAGCGCATTCCGACGTTTTTAATATCCTCCCACCCCTGATGCCGGACCATGGCGCCTACGAGGGCCAGGAGCAGGTGCTCATCCGCGGCAAGGCGATTGCGGCACCGGTCGAGGTCGACTTCATCGTCGCTGGGACCACCTTCCCGGCGGTTGTCGTCAGCGTCCAGGAGAGCAATCCGATTGAGGCCGAAGGTTCGATCACCATTCGTACCCCCCAGATCACCAACGTCGACACCACGGTTTCGCAAACGGCTACGGTCGTCGTTCGGGTCGGCGTCGATACCGACAACCCGCAAACAGCGCAGGTTCCGGCCGGGTTCACCTATCTCGCCGAGACCGCGCTCTGGATCCTTCAGCCTTTCGAGCCCAACACAGGCAGCTACGAGGGCAACGAGATGATCACCCTCAGGGGGCGCGGAATTGTGGCCCCTGCTGAAGTGGTCTTCACCCTCGGCGGCCAGGACTTCGCTTGCGTCGTGCAGGAGGTTGTCGAGAGCAACCCACCGTCGGCCGACGGTTCGATCATCGTCGCGACTCCATATATCCCCGAGGATCTGCGGCCTTCGGAAACCCACGAAAATGGTTACACCTACTTCCTCGCCGCAGCCGTCGACGTCACGGTCACGGCGCGGGCCAATACCGCCGATGCACAGACGATGTTTGTTCCCAAGGCATTTACATACCTGCCCGACGAAACCCCACCGCCGGAGCCGGATCCCGAGCTCTGGATCTACCAGCCCTTCGAGCCCAACTTTGGCTACTATGACGGCGGCGAGAACATCACCCTCACGGGGCGCGCTGTCGAAGCGCCGGTCGAGGTCGTCTTCACGCTCGGCACCCAGGACTTCCAGGGCATTGTCCAGCAGGTCGTCGACAGCGACCCGTTGACGGCCGACGGAACGATCGTCGTCGAAACGCCCTTCATTCCCGTGGCGCTACGGGCGACAGAAACGGTCGACGGCAGGGTTGTCGTCATACCAACAGTCGTCGATGTGAGCGTCAAAGCGAGGGCAGGCTTCCAGGATGAGCGCACGACGACGGTGCCTTCAGCCTTTACCTTCCTTCCACCCGCGGACCCGGTCGTACCGGAGCAATGGATCCTGAAGGAGCCGGCTTTCTACCTCGTCCTGCCCGATCACGGGGCTACGGCCGGTGGAGAGACGGTCACCATCCTGGGTCGCAACTTCCGCGCTCAGTACATCGCAGCCGACGAGATCACTGTGCTCGATACTGCCCCGGCGGTCGAGACAGTCACCTTCGGCGGTATCGAAGGCATCGTGCAGTCGGTGTCGGCGGACGGAACCCAGGTGACGGTCATGACGCCGCGCTACAGTACGACGCCGATCGGAGAGGATGCACCTGTTGACGTCGAAATCACAACCTTCTTCGACGTGCCGGTGAATCAAGCGCCGGTGGCCGACCTTGGACCCTTCACCGTTTCGCGCGAAGCGGCCTATGTATTCCTCGCTGACGAACCGACGCCGGTCATCACCGGCATCGCGCCGATCAGCGGTCCGGTCGACGGCGGCACGCGGGTGACGATCTTCGGCGGCGGCTTCCAGGTGCCCGCCCAGGTCACCTTCGGCGGTCAAGAAGCGATCGGCGTCGAGGTCAATGACGACCAGTCGCTCGCCGACCAGGACACTATCGTCTGCGTCACGCCGGACTACAGCCAGCAGGGCGCAACAATTCCGGTCGCCGTCGAAGTCATCGTTCGTAACGTGCTTTCAGGCAAGGTGTCGGCGGCATCGACCTACACCTACGGCGACAACCTCTATATCTCGGAGAATACGCCGACTGAGGGCGGGCCCGGGACCAACATCATCATCTACGGCTCAGGCTTCGAGGACCCGCTGACGGTCGATTTTGCTTGCAGTTCCGGCTGCGGCCAGATCGCCGAACTGCGTCTCGAGGTGCTCAGTGTCTCGGGCACCGAGCTGCTCGTTCGTGTTCCCGTCGACACACCGGTCGTCTGTGCCCCGGTGGACACCGGGTTCAGGGTCACCCTGCTCGAAAGTGGCCGCATCGCCTTTGGCGGCGCCTTCACCTACCTCGGCAATACGCCGCAGATCTTCGGCGTTGACCCGATCTTTGT
>CAZCEX010000032.1:0-16099 GCA_964497785.1 uncultured Thermoanaerobaculia bacterium
ACTGCATACCGCTCGATCCTTTTTACCTGGCATGGAAGGCGCGTGAGCACGGGGTATCGACCAAGTTCATCGAGCTCGCCGGTGAGGTCAACGTCGAGATGCCCCGGTACGTGGTGGACAAGCTCATGCTTGCGCTGAACGACGCCGGCAAGCCGGTCAAGGGCTCTGGGGTTCTTGTACTCGGCCTTGCCTACAAGAAGGATATCGACGATCCGCGGGAAAGCCCTGCCTTCGAGGTGATCGACCAGCTGCTTGCCCTGGGAGCACGGGTGAGCTATCACGACCCCCACATTCCAGTAGCCCCGACGATGCGCACGTGGCCTCGCCTCCCGGCCATGCGGTCGGAGCCTTTGACGCCGCAAACGGTTGCGGAGGCCGACGTCGTGCTCGTGATCACCGACCACAGTGCAGTCGACTACGAGATGGTTCTCGAGAGCGCGTCGATTATTGTCGACACTCGTGGTGTTTATCGAGAACCGGATTCGAGGGTCGTCAAGGCCTGACTGCAAGAAATACTGGAGCAAAGACCCGAGTGTGACGATTGGGTGGGTCGGTGCTGGTGTCTTTGCTCCAGGATTTCTCTATGAAGAGGGTGACGGCGAGAGGACTTCGTAGAGGTTGAGGTATTGCTGGGCGGCTTTGGCGGGGGTAGGCAGAGTGGCCGTGGTCCCTTCGGGAACGGTGAGATTGTTCTCGATGGCGGTGATTACCGCGGCGGCCAAGCCACTCGGACCTTCGGCTCGATCGACCACGATCCCGCTCTGGAGCCGTCTCAGACGGTGGCCGACCTCGCCGGTGTCGAAGGCTATGACGGGCACCCCGGCGTGCAGGCATTCGTCGACCACCAGTCCGTAGGATTCGGCGGCGATCGATGGAAAAAGCGCGATAGTGGCGCCGGCCGCATCGAGAAGGGCGGGTAATCGCCCGGCACGGTAATAACCACGGATGCGGACTTTTGACAGGTGACGCAGCGACTCCAGGAATTCAGGTTCGACATCGCCGAAGATCGTACATTTGAGACCGGGAGCCGTCTGTCGGATGAGCTCGAGGACCTCGCTCGCCAGAGCACCGCCCTTGTGGTGTTTGAGCCCCCCGATCACCGCCAGGTGGGGCTGTCTTCTGGATTGAAAGCCTTCGGGCGGGGTCACTCCGGTGGCGGGGTGGATCACTGACGTGCGTTCGATCTGCAGGGCGCCGGGGAAGAGTGCGAAGTGACGGTCCCTGTGGGACGCCGAAGGGAATACAACCATCTCGGCCGACCGTAATGCTGCTTCGCCGGCAGAGCGGTGGGTCTGCTGCATGTCGGCCTCGATATGCCAATCGGCCGCCAGACAGTCCGTACACCTTTGAACGTCGGTTTCGAAGTTGCAGAACAGCCCACCGGGCTCGCTGATCAGATGTGGGCGTCTGCAGAAAAGTGAGAAGTCGTGCACCGAGAGGATGACTCTGTAACCGTCGTTTCGAAGAATGGGGACCAGCGCAAGGGGAAGGCCGAAGAGGTTTTCGATGTGCACAATCTCGGTTTCGGCGATGCGTGTTGCGGTTGCGACAGCCCTTCGGATACTGGCCAGGTCCGCCGCCGAATCGGTTGAAGATGTATCGATGCCTTTGAGCTCTCGATGTTCCTGTGTGTGGTGTTCGAGGTGCCATGTTTCCCGAATCGGGTAGAGGTGGGCAACGGTCCGATGGTCGGCCTCGACCTCCAGGCGGTCGAGCATCTGGAGCTGAGCTCCGCCGCGGCGGGGGAATGGGGGAATGGGGGAGAGGTTGACGACTGGCGCGGGGTTGTTGCCCTGGAGTTTCGTGGTTGGGACAGTGGCTGAAACGAGCCTTCGGAGGTGTTTCTGTCCGTCCCGACGATCGAGGATCCGGTCGAAGACGGCGCGCAGGCCCTCATGGCGAAGAACCGATACGAAGGTTGATACTGTCGCTGCCATGATTGAAGGATCTCACAGAATACCGGTGGAAAACCACATCGCTCACCTGGTAGATTTGATCGGAGCAGGAATGAGTTCGAATGACATCCTTCCCGACAGACAAGTTCGTTTCTTGTGCGACGCGATGCTGGGCTCTCTGTGCCGTTGGCTCCGCCTTTTTGGATATGACGCCGAGTTTGGCGGTGTTTTGATGGCCGATCGTGAGCTCGAGGTCCGAGCTGCGGCGGAACGGCGGTTGCTGGTGACGCGTGATCGGGAGCTTGCGTCGATTGGGCCGCGGACGATGCTTGTACGCGAGACAGAGCTCGAGGACCAGCTGGTCGAGGTATTGACCCGGCTTTCGCTCAATCCAATACCGACCCTCGAATACTCGCGCTGCGCGGTGTGCAACGGAGCTCTCCAGGACGTGACCCGAGAAGAGGTCGCCGGTCTCGTACCTCCGTATACATGGCGAACTGCTTCGAGGTTTCGACAGTGTGGATCGTGTGGCAGGGTCTTTTGGCCGGGAACTCACGGTGATCGAATCTGTGCGCGTCTGCAACGAGTGGTTGTGCGTCTGGGACCGCGGGTCTCGGACGACGGGACCGGGTTATGATCACGGTGATGAAAGACCTCGACGAAGAACATCTCGAGCAGCTCGAGCAGACCCTCGGCTACTCTTTTCAGAACAAAGAGCTGCTTCGTCGCGCCTTGCGCCACGGGTCGGCGGAGTTGGCAAAAAACCGCGGTACCTATCAGAGGCTCGAGTTCCTCGGTGACGCGGTCCTCGGCCACGTGATCGCGCTCATGTTGTTCAACGAAAAGCCGGCTGCCGACGAGGGAATCCTGACGAAGATGAGATCGCACCTCGTGCGCTCGGTCAGCCTGGCCGAGAAAGCTGCGTGGCTCGGCCTGGACGGTTGGATTCAGGTCGGTCTCAGCGAAGAACGGTCGCGTGGTCGCGAACGGCCGGCGATGTTGGAGGATGTCTTCGAAGCCGTTCTCGGTGCGATTGCCGTCGATGGCGGCTGGGGGGCTGCCCATCAGTTCGTCGAGGAGCAGTTTCTGGACGATCTTCGGGACATGGACGAAAAGACCCTAATGCTGGCCGATGCCAAGTCGGCCCTCAGCGTGGCCGCCCAGGCTCGTGGGCTGGCGTTACCCGAGTACATAGAGGTGCTGGCTGGTGGCTCGGACCATGCTCCGTTATGGGCTTTTACGGTGTCGTGGGACGGAGAGGTCGTGGCGAGGGGCGAAGGCCGGACCAAACGAGAGGCTCAGCAACAGGCGGCGAGACGTGCTCTGATCCGGCTTGGTCTGCTCCCTGAGGACGAAACCTCACGGTGAGCGGGTCTGGGTCGGATCATCCCCTTCTGAGCAAGGCCAGAGAAGCTCCCAGATCCCCGGGTGTTTACCGTTTTCGCGATTCCCGCGGGAGGGTGCTCTACGTTGGCAAAGCACGCGACCTGAGGGCTCGGGTCGGATCTTACTTCGGTCGCCATCAGATTGCAGAACGTACGCGGTTGATGCTCGAGAGGGCGAAGTCCCTGGACTTTACGGTGACGGCGTCGGAGGTTGAGGCCTTCATCCTCGAGAATACGCTCATCAAGGCCGAGCGTCCACGGTTCAACGTCTTGCTCCGGGACGACAAGACCTTTCCCTACATCAAGATCACAACCGGTGAGCAGTGGCCGCGGGTGGAGTTTACGCGGCGCGTCATCGACGATGGCCACTCGTACTTCGGGCCGTACATGGGCCAGCACATGGCGCGTCGGCTAATGGATATCGCCAGGACGCGATTTGCTGTTCGTACCTGCCGGATCGACATCGACGGGCGATTGTCTCGTCCGTGTCTCTACTACCACATGAAGGCCTGCCTCGGGCCGTGTGTCGCTGGATTGACCGACCCGGAAGCCTACGCCGACGCAGTCGACGAGCTGCGGCTTTTTCTCACGGGTCGATACGCAGCTCTCAATCAGAGGCTCGAGGTCGAAATGTGGCGAGCTTCGCAGCAGGAAGACTTCGAGTCGGCGGCTCGATATCGCGACCTCATGGCGGTCGTGCACCGGCTTGGAGACCGTCAGGATGTGGAGCTGCCGGGTCAGGGGGACGCCGATGTGATCGCCGCCTACTCGGACGGTGAGCACGTGACGGTTTGCCTCCTGCCTTACCGAAAGGGAAAGTTGGTCGATAAGCGGGAGTATCACTTCGAGGGGGTTGGGGACGTGTTGATGGCGGAGGTCATGACGACGTTCGCCGCCCAGTACTACGGTGCCAACCCGTCGATCCCGCCGGTCGTCGAGAGTGCGGTGGTGTTGGGTGATGACGAACGCAGCTTGCTGGAAACGTACCTTGCCCACCTCAGGGGGGGGCGAGTTCGTATAACCCACCCGCAGCGCGGTCCGAAGGCCCGCCGCGTTGCGTTGGCCTCTGAAAACGCCAGGGCCTCTTTCGATCTCAGATTCCGGGCGCCGAAGACCCGTGCCCACCACCTCGAGCGCCGGCTCGGGGAGCTCCTGGGGATCGAGGGGCCCGTCCGCCGGTTCGACTGCTTCGACATTTCTCACGCATCAGGGAAGCTCACCACAGCGTCGTGTGTGGTCTGGCAGTCGGGCCGGATGGATCGAAAGCAGTACCGGAGCTTCAACATCGAAGGGGTGGCGGGCGTCGATGACTTCGCGGCGATTGCCGAGGCGGTGACTCGCAGGTATCGGCGAAACCGAGATGAGGGGCTCGAAATGCCGGACCTCGTGTTGGTCGACGGTGGAGTGGGACAGCTCAATGCCGCCATGGCGGCGCTGGATGCCCTGGGTCTCAGCATGCCAATCGCCGCTCTTGCGAAACGGCGCGAGGAAGTATGGCTTGCCGGGTCGGCGGAGCCGCTGCAGCCCGACAGCCATGACCCGGCCCACTTGGCGCTTCGACGTGCACGGGACGAGGCGCATCGGTTCGCCGTGTCGCGCCACCGGCGCCGGCGAAAGAACAAGACACTTGCGAGTCAGCTCCTCAACATCCCCGGGATCGGTCAGGCTCGTACCGCGTCCCTGCTCCGGCGCTTCGGGTCGGTCACCGGGGTGCAGGGAGCGTCGGTCGATGATCTCTGCAAAGCGCTCGGACCGCGACTCGGCAACCACGTTTGGCAGCATCTCCATGCGGGAGAGGAATAGACTCGAACCTCTTGTCGGCAGTGCTGTGCCTGTGTATACTCCCGGACCCGGCCGAAGGTCTTTTGGCCGAGCTACGCCCAGGAGGCAATCAAAAATGGACCTCGTACAGGAAGTCACACAGCAGTACCTCAAAACAGACATCCCCGAATTTCGGGCAGGCGATACCGTCAAGGTCCATGTCAGGCTCAAAGAGGGCGAGAAAGAACGTATTCAGATCTTCGAGGGTCTGGTCATCGCCCGCAAGCATGGAGGCATCGCGGAGACCTTCACGGTGCGCAAGATCTCATCGGGAATCGGGGTCGAGAGGGTCTTTCCCTTGCATGCCCCCTCGGTCGCACAGATCGATGTGATTCGATCTGGGCGGGTTCGCCGCGCCAAGCTGTACTACATCCGCTCGCGCCGGGGTAAGGCGGCGAGGATCAAGGAGCGCCGGCGTTCGTGAGGCCGATCCTCGGGTCCGAGGACCGGCGTCTTCTCGAGCAGCACTCCGCAGTAATCGGAATCGACGAGGTTGGACGGGGCTCCCTGGCGGGCCCCGTCGTAGTGTGTGGAACGCGATTTATCACGATCTCCGACAATGTCGACATCTGTGATTCCAAGCTGAATCCACCGCGCCGGCGAGAACGGGCGGCGAAATGGACTCGTCGCCATTCCGACGGCTGGATGGTGCTCGAAATCTGGCCCGAGGTGATCGATCGCATCAACATTCTCGAGGCGACCAGGGCGGCTATGAAAGCGATCGCACGCCGACTGACGACAAACGAAAGGGAGATCGTGGTGGTCGACGCTGTCGATCTCGGCCCCGGGTTCACGAACGTCATCTCGGTCAAAAAAGCGGACTCGCGATATTTTTCGGTGGCCGCTGCCTCGAATGTGGCGAAGGTCCATCGCGACGAGATGATGGTCGACTTGGCTGAGATATACCCACGGTGGTCTTGGCAGAAGAACAAGGGCTACCCGACGGCGGCACATCGCGCGGGGATCGAGCACCATGGCCGAAACTATCTACATCGAAAGAGCTTCAAGTCGAAATGAAAGCCGATCCAAGCTCTGGTGTTGATGTGTTTCCCACCCACTTGAGTGGCTCTGGACTGCAGGTTTCAACCTCTTTTGAGACTGAGGCTTGTGTTACCATGAGCACTGCGGACCATGGTGATGAAGGGACCCTGACTCAATGGCTTTGAATCGGGACAAGATTCTCAAGGGAGCGGAGAAGCTCGTCCAAAAGGGCAAGATCGACAACGCGATTCGCGAGTACGAAAAACTCCTCAAGTTCAACCCGAACGATGTCAACACCATCAACCGGGTCGGGGATCTCTACAACCGGATCGGACAGGTCGATCGAGCGGTCGAGCTGTATGAACGCATCGCGAATACCTTTGCCACCGATGGTTTCACCAGCAAGGCGATCGCCATCTTCAAAAAAATCAGCCGACTCGCACCGGACAGGGTCGAGATTTTTGAAAGATTGGCCGATCTTTATATCCAGCAGGGACTTGTCATTGAAGCCCGCAGTCAGTACCAGGTGCTCGCCGACTGGTTCTTGAAAAACGAGGATGTCGAAAATGGCATCCAAACAATGCGGAAACTGGTTCAGGTCGATCCCGAAAACCACATGGCGCACCTGCGGCTCGCCGATCTCCTCTTCCGCCGCGGCGACAGCGACGAGGCGATCGGTATGTATGAACGCCTCGGGAGCATGCTGCTCGGGCGGGGCAAGGTCGATGAGGCCGAGCGTCTGTTCCGGCATGCATTGGAGCAGGACCCCCCGAGTGGGGAGTTCCTGGTGCCAATGTGCGATGCGCTGGTCGACAGCGGCAACATCGCGACAGCTCGGGAGTTCCTGATAGAGGCCCAGAAGCGGTCTCCGGAAAGTGTTGGTCTGAGGATCATCGGGCTCCGAGTCGCGCTTGCGACCGGTGACAGCCAGGAGGCCCTGGGTATTGCGAAACAGGTCCTGGCGGACAACAGCGACCACCCGGATGCCCCTGGGTTGGCCGGGAGGGCGTTCCTGGCCGGAGGCGAGGCGGAGAAGGGGAAGGCACTCCTGATTCCCGTCGCACGAACGATGCTCGACCGCGGCAACCAGGCGGCCGCCAGGGTGACTTTCTTAGAGCTCTTTAAGGCCTTGCCACAGGATCGCGAAGTCTTGTCGCTTGGAATCACCTCCCTCTCGCCGGCAGACGACGAAGAGATGATCTTTTCGTTGCGATCGACGCTCGCCGACAGCTACTTCCAGGCAGGAGAGAAGGACCAGGCTCGCCGGCTGTACCACGAATTGCGCAGGCAGGACCCCGAGAACTGTCTGATTGCCGAACGGCTCGGCGAGATCGAAGGACGGGGGGTGGATTCCGCTGAGCCATCGCCAGATCTGGCGGAACGACCATCGCCTGACGAGTCGGTGGCGACTGACGAGCCCATCCCTGTGGCCGACGAGCTGTCGGTGGATGAAGAGCCGGAGATCATCGAATTTGAGATTCCAGATGAGCTCCCGGGAGCAGCGACGCCGGCGCGAACGGAGGTTGTTTCCCTCGATGAGGAGAAAAAGCCTGAATTCGACGCACAAGAACGACTCGCCGAGGCCAATGTCTTCGCCAAGTATGGCCTTGTCGACAAGGCCATCAGCCACCTTGAATCGATTCTGGCCGAATTTCCCGAGCAAACCGATGCCCGCGAAGAGCTCGTCCGACTGGCCGTCGAAGCGGGACGCGTTGATTTTGCGGTAACCCAGGCCGAGCCTCTGGTTGGCGCCTACCTGGCCGCTGGGGACGAGGCCGCACTCGCCTCCCTGGTGGAAATCCTCCCGCAGGTCGAGAACTTGTCCGCTGCCAGGGCCGACGAAGTTGCAGGGGAGGCGGACCTAGCCGAAGCTGTGGCTGCAGAAATACCAGAGGATGCGTCGCCGGATTTCACCCAAGAGGGCGATGCCGAGTTTCTCTCTTCCGACTTCACAGCAGAAGATGCGCCCGAGGATCTTGCGCTCGAATTCACGGTCGAGGACGAGTCCGACGATCTGGTGCTTGAGTTCACGGTCGAGGACGAGCCCGATGATTGTTCGGCCGAAGAGCCTCGATTGCAGGACGCGGCGTTGGTTGACGCGCAGGAGGTCGGGTCGGATGTGGCCTGGCAGGAGGCGGTCGAGGAAACGCCGGACAGTTGGGAAGATCCCGTGTCCGACCCCGATGCTGGCGAGCCCGGAGTTCCCTTCGGTGGTGGTGAGGTTGTTGAGGAACCTGCCGAAGATTTTGGCGACGTCGAGTCCATCGAGTTCGAAAAGGTCAAGCTTGAACCCCGTGTCCTGCCGCAGATGAAGCCTGAAAATGGACTCGACTTTGAGCAGGTCGCGCTTTCGGACTTCGAACCCGTAGCCACGGACAGCCCGCCGGAGCTTGAGGAAGAGCCAGAAGAGACAGTGCCCCAAAACGACCTTGGAGGAAGCGTCTCGGTAGATGAGGTCGAGCCGTTAATTGCTGATTTTTCTGATGTTGCGGAATCAATCCCCGACCGGTCGTCTGGTGGAGAGGTTGTCGAAAAACCGCAGGTCATGGGCACCGGCATCCTCGATGAACTCGCGGAACTCGAACGTTCGATCATTCATCAGGTCAAGGCGCCGGTAGAGACAGACGAAGCTCCGGTTCCCGTGCTCGAGCCGAGCGAACCGGACGCCGAAGAAGTGGCGGTGAGTCCACCAACAGAGGTTTCCGGACCTCCGGTCACCGATCTCGAGCAGCTTGACTCCTTCATTGACAACTCGTTGTATGAAGACGCGGCGAGGATCCTGACGCGTCTCGAAGTCGAGTTTCCCGACGACTCCAGCGTCTCTCAGCGGCGGGCGTCGTTGAAGTCCAAGGGTTTCTTGATGGAGGCGGTTGCATCGCCCATGGAGGACTCCGAAGACCTGTTCGCCGACGAGGCCGAAGAGTATGTCGATCTGGCTGCAGAACTCGAGAAAGAGATGGCTGCAGAGGAGGCGATGGTCGAAGAGGCTGTCGGGAGCCGGGACGGCGAGGCCGAGCTTGAGGATGTTTTCAGAGAGTTCCAGAAAGGCGTTGCCGAGCAGCTTTCCGAAGAGGACTCGGACACCCATTTTAATCTTGGGATCGCCTACAAGGAGATGGGGCTCCTCCCGGAAGCGATCCGCGAATTCCAGATTTCGTCCCGGGATCCGGTCTTCTTCGTCGAGTGTTGCTCGATGATTGGCGTCTGCTATGTCGAACAGGGCCTTTGGGAACAAGGCGCCTCATGGTACTCGAAGGCTCTTTCGGCTCCAGACCTGCCAGCCGATTCGGAGACCGCTCTGAAGTACGACCTGGCTACTGCTTTGGAAGGGGCGGGGGACCATGAAAGGGCCCTCGAGCTCTTCGAAGAGGTCTCGGCGGCGAACCCGTCGTTCAGGGATGTCTCCCTTCGGTTGAGTGAGCTTGACGGGCAGCAGTACGCAAACTGATCGTTTGAAGGAATCAGGCCTTCCTGACGACAATCATCTGAGATCGGTTATGAGGGGCCTGGTTCCTTCAAACGATCAGGTCCGATGCTCAACGCGGCGGCGCATATTTGAAGCAAAGGCGCGAAGGCCGCAAAGAAAAGCAAAATGCCCTGAATACGCCCTTTGCGCTCTCGGCGTCTTTGCGTTTCAATCACCCTATATTGCCTCTCGGCTGCCACTCACGATCGACCTGACCCAACGGGACAGGTTTGATGCGGGCTAATCCCCGACCTCTTTGTCCGGAGCCCGCCCCATCGAAAACGCAACAAGAACCAGGGTCCCGACTGCAGCGCCGGTGAGGCCGGGCTGAAGGGAGACGAGCCCCGGCTTCAGTCGCCCCAGGATCTCGAGCCCGATCTGTACTGCCGGTCCGGCGAGGATGGCCGCGACGGCGCCGCGCCGGGACGCACGAGACCACCGCAGGCCCACGACGATCACGGGCAGGAGACCGGCAGTGAAGGTGCTCCAACCGAGGATTCCAAGCAAGACAACCGTGCTTCCCGGTTGCAGTGCAAGAATACCGGCCAAGACCGCCACGCCGACCGTCGTGAGCCGTGCTGCGGAAAGGGACTGTGACGGGCTTCGGCCGAGGGCTATCGGGAGATCGCGGGTCATGGATGCTGCAGCGATGTTGAGCAAGGAAGCGGCAGTCGACATGACCGCAGCAACCACGGCTATTGCGGCGAAAACCGCGAGAGCTGGTCCACCGACCTTCGCCAGCAGGGTTGGGGCCAGGGCTTCGGGGTGTCCCGGATCGACGGCGCCTTCGATCCACAATGCGGTACCTCCGAGCCCGACGCCGATCCACACCGTGAGGACCGACAATAAAGCCGCGGTCATGATAACGGGAAGCCACTTGAGGCTGGCTCTCGACCGCAACATGAGAAACTTCTGCAGGTAGTGGGGTTGTGCGCAGGTACCAATGGCGAACAGTAGAAAGAGGCCAACGAAGTGCCCGCCCTGTGCGCCCGGAAAAGGATCGAGAAGCTCGGGCCGGTGTTGTTGGATGAGAGCTGCGGCGCGGATAGGCCCACCAACCGCTGCAAATACGGCGATGGTGAGCACGACTGCTGCCGTCGCCATGAGTGCTCCCTGGGCGGCCTCGGCGATGATGCCCGCTCTCATACCGCCAGTAGCCGTGTAGAGCGTGGTGGCGAATACCGCAGCGGCGGCCACGATCCAACCCTCCACGCCGAGCAGGGTCTCGCCGAGGACCGCCGTACCCTTGATCTGCACGCCGAGCGTCGTGACCGCTCCGGCGCAGACGATGACGGCGGTCAAGCCTTGCGGCCATCCTCCGCCGAATCGCGCCGCGATGAGATCGGGCACGGTCAGACATCGTTGTCGGCTGATGATGTCGAGGATCGGTTCGCCAACCGCCAGGCACTGAAGGGCCCCTGTGATTGGGGCGGACAGGATGAGCCACAGGCTGGCGACCCCAACCGATGCGAAGAGAGCCGGGCCTCCGATGAAGACGAAGGCCGAAAGACTGGCGGCGGTCCCGGCAAGCCCGGCCAAAATCGGCCCGGCGCTGCGCGAAGCTGCAAAAAATGCAGAGTGGTCCCGGGCGTTTTGCCAGCCCCAGATCGCCAGAACGATGGTCATCACGCCGAGGAGGATCGTGAACGCAGTCAACCGAGTTCTCCGGTGTCGCTGTTGGGAAATGTCAGTGCAAAGACCAGAGGAACCGCCAGCCCGAGGATGGCCATCACCGCAACCATAAGCCAGATGGTCCACGGCCCGCTCAGGCCTGACAGTACAACGACGAACAGGCCTGCCATGCAGGCCCCCGTTGCGATTGCGCCGAATACGGCGATCCAGGGTCGTCGTCTTTTTGAGGTGGGGATGAAAACGATTGTCAGAATCAGGAACGAGACGGCGATGTAGGCTGCCGGTTCGCCGACGAACTCCGCAGTCAACCATGCCAATGCGCAGCACGTAGCGGCAGCACCGACCTTGGAGGGCGGTTCGGATGATCCGGGTAAGGATTGCGTTTCCACGTCAGTCATCTTGCCAGACTCGCGCCGGTTTGACCCCTAGTGACCATGAATGTTATTTTCCTGATCTTCGGGGAGGTTGCACCAATGGCGCCAAACGGGAAGTACATCTTCACATCAGAGTCTGTGACCGAGGGTCATCCAGACAAGATCGCCGATCAGATTTCGGATGCTGTTCTCGATGCGGTCCTCGCCGAGGACACCGACGGTAGGGTTGCCTGCGAAACGCTCGTGACAACCGGAATGGCATTCATTGCCGGTGAAATCAGCACCAATACCTACGTGGAGTTCCCCCGGCTGGTGAGGGAGACGATCAGGGACATCGGCTATACGCGTGCAAAGTTCGGGTTCGACTACGAGACCTGTGCCGTGGTCTCTTCGATCGATCCCCAGTCGCCGGACATTGCACAGGGAGTCGATCCCGGTGGCGCCGGCGATCAGGGCCTGATGTTCGGCTACGCCTGCGAGGAGACTCCGGAGTTGATGCCGATGCCTCTGCAACTGGCGCATGGCCTGACCCGTGGTCTGAGCGCGGTTCGCCGCAGAGGCGAGTTGCCTTGGCTGCGGCCGGATGGCAAGAGCCAGGTTTCTGTTGAGTACGACGGTGAAATACCCGTACGAATCGACGCCGTGGTGATCTCTTGCCAGCATGCGGAGGATATTCACATCGACGACCTCAGGTCGGAAGTGCACTCCAAGGTCGCCCTACCTCTCTTGCCCGAGAACCTGGTCGACGACCGGACCTCGTTCTTTATCAATCCTACGGGGAGGTTTGTTACCGGTGGGCCACAAGGAGATTGTGGGCTGACGGGGCGCAAGATCATCGTTGATACCTATGGTGGGGTCGGGTCGCATGGGGGAGGTGCGTTCTCCGGTAAGGACCCCTCGAAGGTGGACAGGTCGGCGTCCTATCGTGCGCGGCATGTCGCCAAGAATATAGTCAAAGCCGGTCTCGCACGCCGATGTGAGGTTCAGTTGGCTTATGCGATCGGTGTCGTTGACCCGGTGTCGGTCATGGTGGATTCGCTCGGGACCGGAGTCATCGAGGACCATCGACTGACAAAGGCCGTTCGTGAGGTCTTTGATCTCACGCCACGCGGGATCATTCGTGAGCTCGACCTACTTCGACCGATCTACAAAAAGACGGCAGCTTTCGGTCACTTCGGCCGAAACGAGCCCGAGTTCACCTGGGAATACACGGATCGCGTCGATGACCTTCGGTCTGCCTGTCGGGCATGACGAGCGCCTGATAGGCACATCCGGGCCGGGAACCTGTTGTTCTTGCGCGGTTGCCAAGGCACGCTTGTTGCAGGCTTGGCGGTTCGGGATATGAAGCGATGAACACCTTTACTCGACTTTTCGGAATGCGCGGTTCCTTTCAGCGCCGATACGCGATGGCGACCGCCCTTTTTGCGATCCTCATCCTCTGCATCATCCTCCTTTTTGGTCATCTCATTTCAGGGTCTCTGTCGCGCCGGTATCTCGACGATCTCTTGTTGAGTGGCCGCCACCAGGCGGAGACGATCGCCGAGCAGATCGATGGGGAAACCGGTTCGGTCGTCGAGCTGCAGGGAACGAGCAGGATACGGGAGGAGCTTTTCCGAACTCTCGAGGGGGTGGCTCAGAGGGAGATCGTCGAGTCGGTTGAGGTCGTGGACAATCAAGGGACGGTCGTCTTTACGTCCGAGTTCAGGTCTGCCGAGCAGATACCCGAGAACGAGGCGCTCCATCTCGAGCTCAAAGGAACGCTGACCGATCGTGATTGGCGGGAAACCGAGAGCAGGTTCACTATCGCCGTTCCCATCGGTGAGGTCGGACAGGTCGTGGTTCGGCTGAGCAAGGCCGAGATGGGCGAGAGGGTCGAAAGGTTGCGCAAGGAGCTCCTCGGTCGCACCTGGTTGTTGGCGGGCCTCACCATTCTCACCCTGGCTGCAGCATTCGTCCTGATCTGGGTCCTGATCCAACGAACGGCCCGCCTGGAAAGCAGACATCGTGAAGCACGGGAGCTGGCTGCCCTCGGAACGCTTGCCGCGAACCTCGCGCATGAAATCCGGAACCCGTTGAACTCCATCAACCTCAATCTCGAGCTCGTGGAGGAGGACCTTCGCGAAGGAACCCAGGATTCGGCTGCCGCCTCACTGGTGGACACGAGAAGCGAGGTCCACCGTCTCGGGCGGTTGGTGAACGACTTTCTGACCTACGCTCGGCCCTCGAAACCAGTTTACGAGAGAGTCGATGTGGTGGGTCTGGTGCACAGCGTACGTCAGTTCCTGGCCGCCGAGGCCAGGTACTGCAAGGTCCACCTTCGGGTCGCGGCCAGCCCTACCGAGGCCGATGTGATGGGAGATGAGGGACAGCTGAGGCAGGTCGTCATGAATCTCGTGCTCAATGCGGTACAGGCTGTGCAGGATCTCCCCCCAGAGTGCAGAGTCGTGGAGTTGCACGTCCTCGTCAGCGAAAGGTCCGTCGACGTCATCGTTCGGGATCGGGGGAATGGGGTCACTGAGGGTGAGCTCGAACGGATGAGAGACGCCTTTTATACCCAACGTCGTGGGGGATCGGGGCTCGGCCTCGCGATCGCCGAAAGAGTGATCAAGGTCCATAGGGGGAGTCTCGAATTAAGCAACCTGGAGCCCTCCGGATTCGAGGCCCGGGTGACGCTACCTCGGTCACTGGAATGATCGTCGCAAAACAGTTGAAATCTTGTGATAGCATGCACCCGATTGAAGCTGAGGACTCGCTCGTCCTCGCGAAAGGAGTGTCAAAAAATGGCAGACCTGACTGACAAAGTAGAAGGAAGCGTCCCGGGGAAATACTACGTTGATTCGTCCTGCATCGACTGCGATGTGTGTCGGACCACGGCTCCGGAGAACTTCGAAGCTAATGAGGACGAGGGTTTCTCGTTCGTGAACAAGCAGCCGGAAAACGACGATGAGTTGGCCCAGGTTGAAGAGGCAGTGGAGTCCTGCCCGGTCGAAGCTATCGGTGACGACGGCGAAGATTGAGATCTTGCCAGCTGGACGAAATCTGGGGTCGGCGCATTGCGCCGGCCCTTTGACTACCAGGACGGAGATCGATGAACACCACCACCAGATTTGGTGACCGGTGACTCGCGGCCGGGGCGATCCCCGCAGCTGGATTGCCGATCCGGCCCGGCTTTCGGTCTTGAGGGTGCTTGCCGTCTCCCTCGTTCTTGGTGTACACGCCTCCCTGGTGGCCCTTTATTGGGGGGGCGGGGCCAAGGAGCTGTGGGGGGACGAAAAACGCTACCTTGCGTCAGCCTACGCTTTTCTCGGAGGCGACCCCTCGTGGTGGCCGGAACCGCTGTGGCCGCCGCTCAGCTCGCAGTTTCTTGCGGGAGTGCTGGCGGTTGGCGGCGGTCTGGTAGCAGTTCATTGCGTGCAGACGTTCTTGCTGTGCGTGGTTGCAGTAGTTCTGGGAGATTTAACGCGCCGATGGACGGGTTCGCGGACAGCGGGTACCGCGGCCGCGATCCTGGTATTGACCTATCCGCCGTTGGTGGCTTTTGCTCACTATCTCTGGCCCGAGGTTCTTCACCTGGTACTCGGCCTTATTGCGGTGTGGGCGCTGGCGGTGCGGCGTGGGTCGTGGGTCTGGTGCGGAATTGCGGGAGTAACCCTTGGGCTTGCGCTGCTGACCAAGAGTCTGCTCGGTCCTTTCTTGCCGGTCCTCATCGTGGCGGCTTTCTGGGGCGATCAACAGCCTCGCCGGATGCTCCGGATTGGCATCTGTGTGATTTCTGTCGGCCTGACCGTTGCTCCGGTTTTGTGGGCTCAGAAGCAGAGGATCGGGTCTGCGATGATCGCCGATTCGTCGGCCTTCAACCTCTGGGTCGGGCTCAACGACAAGGGGATGAAGAGTTTCGAGGACGAATACGTCGCCCGTGCCTATAGTGAGTTCCAAGGTGTCGGCGGGTCGTTTCTACAGCGCAATCAATTTCTACGTGAACGATGTATCGACTTCGTGCGGACCAGGGGAGTTGGGCGCGTATTGAGGGATCAATTGCGGCGGCAGTACTTTCGGTTCTTCGACAAGGATTCCTACCTCACCGAACAGTTGCCAGGCGGCGCTGCGATCCCGCAGAAAGCGGGTTACGTCGGTGTCGGTCCGACCTGGGCCTCACTGATTCGTAAGGCCTGTTATGGGTCGTATGCGCTCATCCTGTTGACGGCTCCCCTGGGCTACCTCGCATGGAGTTTTCAGGACAAACGATGGGTCCGCGTCATGGTCTTGTTCTTGGCCTACAACCTGGTCTTGTTCCTGTTCCTGCACGTGAAATCACGCTACAGAATTCAGATTCTGCCGGTAGCCTTTTTGGGTACCGCAGCGGCGGTTGCATGGACTCGGGATCGCATTGAGTTGGGTTTTGCCGGGCAATCGATAGTCCGTCTGCTCACCGCCGGCCTGCTGGCTGCCCTGCTTCTTGCGCTTGCCTTCACCGGAGGGTTGTAGGCTAGGAGGGTGTAGGACATTGAATCAGCGGCGCCTTTCGGGTGTCGTTTGGCCCCTTTT
>CAZCEX010000033.1:0-15966 GCA_964497785.1 uncultured Thermoanaerobaculia bacterium
TTGATTCTTCAAATCACCACAGATGACGGTTCTGCGTGGGAGCAACGCATCCTGAACGACGAGGTCGTCATCGGCCGCTCCCCTCGCGCCGGCATGAGCATTCCCGATCGTTCTCTCTCCCGTTTGCATGCCCGGCTCTTTCACTCGGGAGAGTCGTGGTTCGTCGAGGACCTGGGGTCTCGAAACGGGACCTTCGTCAACCAGGTCAGGGTTGAGGGTTCGAGCTTGGTGGATTTCGGCGACGCGCTGACTCTCGGGTCGAGCAGGGTCGTCATGGTGGATCCGGGGGCAACGACCCCACCGGATACCAACGAGATCGAGCTGAGCAGTGGACACACGGTGTTTCGTTCGGCTGTTGACCTGCTCGAGTCGGGTACGGTCAGTACCGTTCCTCCTGGGGAGGAGAAGGCGGCGCAGGGTGCGGCTGTCGAACGGCTCCGCTTACTCAACGAGGTCCACCACGCCCTCGGCCGGTCAGTCGAGCAACAGGAACTGCTCGAACTCATCCTCGATCGTGTATTCGATCTCCTGCAGCCTGAGGAGGGCGCGATCTTCCTGCGACAAGGAGAATCCGGCTATCTCCGGGCGGCCGCCAGAGCGACGGGTAAGGACGCGCATGGACTCGTCTCTCAGAGTCTTTTCAGGGAGGTGGTTGAAAAGCGTCAGGCCGCGCTGGTGCTCGACGCCCGGTCGGATGAGCGTTTCAATCAGGCGCAGAGCCTGGTGTTGTCGGGTCTCAGGAGCATTCTTGCTGCCCCTCTCCTTGACGGTGATCGCGCCCTCGGGATGATCGTATTGGGATCGAGCCATGGCATCAGAGCGTTCGGTGAGGACGACATGGAGTTGCTCGTGACCCTCGCTTCGGTGGCTGCGATGAGGATCTCCAACATCCGGCTCGCCGAAGAGGCTGCCGAACGCAGGCGTCTCGAACAGGAGGTCGCGCTCGGCCGGAGAATCCAGATGGCGCTGATCCCTGATGAGCTGCCGCAGATCGAGGGGTGGGAGCTGCATGCCGAGAACCTCCCTTCGCGAGGGGTCTCGGGCGATATCTACAGTATCTTCAGACGGGAGGACGGGGAGACGCTCGTCGTGCTCGTGGCCGATGTCTCCGGCAAGGGCATCGCGGCGGCACTGCTGACGGCATCCCTGGAGGCACTAGCAGCCGGCCCGTTGGATGCCGGGATGCCGCTCGATGACACCTGTAGGCAGGTCTCTCGCCTCCTGTATGCCAGGACCCCATCGGAGAGGTATGCGACAGCCTTCATCGCCGAGATCAACCTCTCCACCGGGATGGTCTCCTACGTCAATGGCGGCCACAACCCGGGACTTGTGCTCCGGCTTGGAGGAGAGGCCGAGTTGCTGGAGATTGGCGGAGTTCCGCTCGGCCTTCTGCCAGGGGTGGCATACCAGACCGGCACCGTCGAGCTCAGGCCCAGAGACGTGCTCATGATCTATACCGATGGGCTCACGGAGGCGGCGAATCAGAATGAAAACGACTACGGGGAGGACCGCCTTCGCCGGGTATCCCTCAAACACCGCCTGGAGCCGCTCGACGAGTTCGCGGATGCGGTTGAGCGCGATTTGGAAGATTTCGTAGAGGGTGTGCCGTTTTCGGATGACAGGACGCTGGTCCTCGTACGGCGCAGCTGCAATCGTGACGCGGGCCGGGGGGGCGTATGAACAGCAGCCGATCGAAAAAAGAAAACGGTCCCGAGGCGGGTAAAGAACGGCTCTGCGCCGCGCCTGTCGACGCAGTTCTCAAGGACTGCGACGAATGGGTCGAAACAGGTGATCCTGCTCAGGCTGCGGCCAAAATCGAGATCACGATTCCGGGTACGGTCGAGGCTGTTGGTCCTGCTGTCGAGCACATCATGAAGAAAGTTAAGGAGATCGGGTGCATCGAGGGGCATGAGTTCGAGGTCGAGGTGGCGCTCCTTGAGGCCGCGGCCAATGCGGTCGAGCACGGCTGCGGAGGCGATTCAGCCAAGCAGGTCTCAATGTGGGCCGCCTGTTGTCCGGAGTGCGGGTTGCTGGTCGTTATTCAAGATCCAGGTGACGGGTTCGAACCCTCTCAGCTGCCCAACCCGGTTGACGGCGAAAACCTCTTGAAGACACACGGCAGAGGCGTATGGCTCATCAACAGGTTGATGGACGAGGTCCGCTACGAGAAACGTGGGACCGAGGTGCGAATGCACAAACGGCCGAACAAGAAGGGGGAGAAGTCTGGAGGGTAGAACCCAGATGGTGGTACGCCTGCGAGGCATTTCTGGTGGTTCAACCCTCAATCCTTCTCAAGGACATGCAGGTTCATCAGGGATCGGAGACTACTCCTCGATCACATCGCCGCCGGTGAGAGTGCGTTGACCTGTGGGGCCTTCGATTTTCAGGTAACCCTGCTCGGTGACGCCGGTGAAGCGGCCGCGCACGACCTCTCCGCCCGAAAGGCGAACGTTGATCGAGTCCCCGACCTCGTGAATCAGATGACGTCGCCAGTGGTCGATGGCGGTTTCCGGGTCGGCAATTGCTTGCTGCAGACTGTCGAGAAACCCAGCAGCCACGGCTGCGGCCCTTTGTGCTGTCGCTCCGGGGCCGAGCTCTTCGACCAGAGAGGTCGGCTCGACGATGATGTCTCCTCTGAGGGTCGGCGTGACCTCGATGTTGACGCCCAAGCCGATCGTAGCGAGGACCCTGTCACCGTGTCGGGCGTGAATGAGAAGGCCAGCGATCTTTCGACTGCCGACCAGGAGGTCGTTGGGCCACTTGATTCGTCCCTCAGCGAGACCGACTGCCGCGAGCGCCCGTTGGCACGCCGATGCCGCGAGCATAGGAAGCAGGGGGACGGATTCCGGTACGATCTCGCCGGAGACCCAGCTCAGATAGAGACCGCCTTGAGGAGACTCCCATGTTCGAGATTCTCGGCCGCATCCACCGCTCTGTCGTTCTGCAATGACGATGGTCGGGTGTAGGGGAACGTCATCAGCATCGGCCTGATCGATCAATCGTCGAGCGAGCTGGTGTGTCGAGTCGATGCCACTGAGCAATACGAGGTTCCCGACACGATCTTCGAGGGCCGCTCGTATCTCGCTCTGAAAATCCGGGTTCACCGGTGCCGCGATTCTATTTCAGTTGGTTGACGTTGCGGCCTGCTGCTCAACCTCGGCCTCGAGCTCGTGAAGCCTTTCGCGGACAACAATCTCAGCCATGTCGGGGATGACCTCCCAGGCGATCTGTTCGAGGCGATCCTCGGCAAGTTCGACGACGCGGCGCGCAATGCGATCCACGTCGGCATCGCTGAGCTCTCTCGGCGCCGCCAGTTCGTCTGATGGGGGTGGCTCCGTTACCGGCGCGATGACTGGCGAGGTGTCGGCGTCGTCCGCTGTGTCTTCGACGGCGGCTCCGAACTCAAAACCCGCTGATGCTTCCTCCTGAGGCTCCGGCTCCTCTATCGGTTCCGGATCGGGAAGGAACGGAGGCTTCTCCTCTGGCTCTGGAAGTGGTGTTGTGGTGAGGTCGTTCGCCTCGGGCGCTGCCGGCTCGACGACGGTGTCGCCCTCGCCGAACTGGTTGCTTTCATCCGGCCCCTGCGAAGCCTCAAGCTCTACAATGGTGGCGTCTTCGAAGGGTTCGAGAGGTTGTGTGAAATCTTCCTCCGATTCTTCAAATGGGTGATCGGGTGGCGACAGGTCGGGGTCTTCTTCGGCTGTGGGTTCGGCGAAAGGGCCATCTTCGGCTGGAAGATCGAAGTCGAGCCCGTCATCGGGAATCTCGCCGGGTGTTTTGTCGGCGATCTCTGCGGCTTCTTCCATCTCCGCGAATCCGGTGGTTGTGAAGTCGAGACCTTCGCCCGCGAGTTCTTCGCCGGTATCTGGCAGCGCCTCGACATCTGGCGTCGCCTCGACATCTGGCGTCGCCTCGACATCTGGCGGCGCCTCGACGAGGGGCTCGGCGAGCAAGGTGCCGAACTCTACGCCGGCTTCTTGCTGAGGAGGCGGCGGCGTCACGGCGGCGATATCCGGGGGCGCAACCGCGCCCTCGTTCAGGTCGGCGGCCGCCGGGGCGGCCCCGATCTCACCGGAGGCAAGTCGCTCGACGGTCTCGACGAGCTTGCGTGCCTCGAACGGCTTGGTGATGATCTCCGAGCATCCAGCAGCCAATGCGCGGTCCCGATCGAAGGGCTCGAATGTTCCGGTCAACAAAATGACCGGGATGTGCAACGTTTCGGGTTCGCTCTTGATCTTCTGACATACCAGATAGCCGTCACTGCCGGGCATGATCGTATCGCAAATGATGATATCGGGATTGGCCCCTGGGAGCTTCCCCAGGAGTTCGTCGCCGCTCGAGGTGGATTCCACATCGAAGTCTGTGTCCGCGAAGGTAAGTTCCACGACCTTTTGGATCGTCAGGCTATCATCCGCGAGCAGAATCCTCTTGCTCATGAGCACTCCATTCGTTTCGGTCGGCTCGCAGGACCTTGGGTGCCGTCTGAATGCCCATGAGTCCTGCGTTTCGCTCGCCCGAAAGGGTCAAAACTACGTCTAATATTTACCATGACGGCCGTCAAAAATCAACGAAATGGTGCGAGCGCTGGAGTTAACCGTCCGAAAGGCGCTGCTAATTCAATGCCCTCCAATCTCCTAGTCATCATGGATTCTGGCCCGTCTGGAGGCGACGGTGGAATTCGAGGGCTCGAAGTCTGGTCTCGGCGGCCTTTGTTGCCATCGAGTCGAGCCAGCTATTCATGGTACGAGAGGGAGTTTGTGAGAGCAGATTGGGCGAGGTCGTGAGGGTTGCGCACAAGAACTCGACGTCTTGGGTCGTGAGTCCTCGCTCCTGCCCAGCGCACGAACGGCACAGGAGACCGGGGCTTGCACCCGTGAACGAGCCATTCGTAAGATCGCAGTGACAGCTGTTGCACTGGTCCAGGCGCGGCAGCCATCCTCCGAGTCTGAGGGTCCAGAGTTGCGTATACGCGATTGCCCCGTCCGGATCAACCCCGGTGAGCAGCGCATTGAGAATGGCTCGGGCGAGCCGAAAGGACTTCGGTGCGGGTTCCCCGGGCGGGCAGAAGACCAGAAAGAGTTCTGCGACCGCTGCCGCTGCCGTCGACGTCGCGAGGTCTCCAGTGAGGCCGAAGGATGACTGGATCAGATCGAATTCGTGAAAGCTGGCCATCTCGGCGTGAGGCCCTTGGAAAGCCGAGCACCGGACGTGGGAGAGCACCTGGGTGGCTGCTGCGCGTGGCGCCCTGCCACCTCGAGCGCGGCGAAAGACCCCACGAACAACGCCATGATGTGGCGTCAAGACCGCGACGATCAGATCACGATCCCGAAAATTACGGGAATCAAGAACCACCCCTTCGTCGCGGATCTCCGGCATCAGTCAATAGTAACCCTTTCCCGTCCAGAAACTCTGGACGGGAACTAGGAGGGTGTACCGAATAGAGGGTGGATGGATTGCCGAGAAATGTCTATGGGGAGTCGTCCGACAGTGCGGGCTTCTGAGCAGACATCTGAATCGACTTCGCACCGACGGAACGGGCCGTGTCGAGTACACGGACGACGGTACCGTAGTCGGCGCCTTCATCACCCTTGAGGATGACGGTTTGCTCGGGCCGTCGATTGACGAGCTCCCTGAGACGGTCCTCGAGCTCCGCTTCCGGGACCTCCTGGTCGTCGATCCAGATCGTTCCGTCGCGTGACACCTTGACGACCGGGGGGCGATCCTCGCGCCCTGTGCCGACCTCCTCGGCCGTCTTGGCCTCTGGAAGATCGAGCTTGAGGCGCTGGTCGGAGACGAACTGGGTCGTGACGGCATAAAAAATGAGCAGGAGGAAAATGACGTCGATCAGCGGAGCCATCTGGACCTCGGGAGGCTTTCGTTTGATGTTGAGGAGCTTCATGCGCCGTCGTCCTCATCGTCAGCTTGAGGGCGGCGGACGTAGTGGAGCATGTCGATGAGCTGGGTCTCCATGTCACTGATGATGGTCGCCGCTCGCCCTTCGAGGAAACTGTGGGTGAACAGGGCTGGAATGGCGATGATGAGCCCTGTGGCCGTCGTAACGAGAGCCTCCGAGATGCCGAGAGACAGCTGTTCAGTGACCTGAGCGCCGGCGCTGGCGACAACGGCAAAGATCTTGATCATGCCGATCACCGTGCCGAGCAGACCGAGGAGGGGCGCCCCGGCGACGATCGTCCCGAGTGCCGTAAGTCCGCGCTGCAGGTTGAGGAGCCGGTTGCGAGCCGTGTCTTCGAGGATTTGTTTGAGCTCGTCATATGGTGCGTGACGATTTTCCACGAGGGTGGCTACGAGATCGACGAAAGGCCCCGAGCTGCGCTTGCAGAAATCGACCGCGTGCGAGAAACGGCCGGCCGCCAGTAGTTCTCGCAGGGTGGCGACCTGAGCGGGTTTCATGTAGTTGCTCGACCGCAGAACCCAGAGGCGCTCGATCACGATGGCCAACGCGACCAGCGACAGGAGCCCCAAAGGGATCATGACGGGGCCGCCGGATTTGAGTATGTTGAGAATGTGGGTCATCGGTCCTCCAGATCAGTTACCGCCCCGGTCCGGCGGCGAGGAGTTGTAGAAGAAAGTGATTGTGACACCCTCGCGTACGCTGCCGCTCAGCTCCGGAGGCAACGGTCGAAACGGTGATGAGTCGGCGATGGCATCTCGCGCGGCAAAGTCCATCGGCGGTTTTCCGCTTTCATCAGAAATCTGCAAGCCGGTGACGGTGCCGTCGCGCTCGATATAGAAGCGGATGCGCACCCGGCCCGAGACTCCCATCTGGGCGATCTCAGGGATTCGCCAGTGTCGTCTGATTTTTGCAAGCATGAGCTTGGCATAAGGTCCCCAGTCAAACCACTGGGTGTCGAACGAAAGACCGCCCGTGTCGACTGCGCCCCCCGACCGGTCCGGGTTCTCCGGCAGGCCTCCTGCATCTGGTGGCAGGGCGAACACGCCGGGCGGCGGCAGTTGAATTCTCGGAACCTTTGGGGCCGGTGTGGGTTGCTCGGTCTCGCCGGCGCCCTCAGGGAGTGGCTCGATCTCCGGTTGGGGCTCCACAGGTTGCGGTTCGGATGGTTCGGTTGCGGGCTCTGGGACCGGTTGCGTAGGGGGTCCTGGTTGCTGCACAGGCGCCCCCCTGTCGAGAACTTCGCCGCCGACCGCCTGAACCAATTGCGGCGTATTCCCTTGGGACGATGGTGAGGTCGAAGCTTGCCCCTCGCCGCCGTGTGCGCGTCGATCCATGTCCGAAAGCAACGCCTGATCGGGATTTTGGGGTGGCTCCTCCCTTTCGTTGGCGAGATCGACGAACTCGAACTGGAGTGGGGGAGAGGTCTCGGGGGGTTGTGGTGGAGGGAGCTGGACAACCGGTGTCATGATGTTGGGCCAGGCCTGCCTGACCCCGGGAACCACCAGAAAGAGGAGGATCAGGTGAAGGAGCACAGAAACCCCTAAAGCCCAGTGAAAGACGCGCCGTTCCCTTTGCACGCTGGAAACCCTAGCAAGACTTCTGCCATGAGTCAGCAGTTCCGTCGATCGCATCTTGGAAAACTGGGGTTTGAGCCGTCAAACGCCGTGTAGGTATAGGCGACAAGAGTCATGTTGTCAGCGCTTTGTCGATCCTGTTGCGAAGTGTTGAGAATTCTGAAGAACTGTGTGCGCAGACCCTCATGACAGGGCGATGTCGCAGTGTGTGCCGATATGGCAGTCACACTGGCCCACCGTGTGTTTTTCGCCCGAGCCCGAGCCCGTTATCGTTGTCGTTACCGGAGAAGTGCATTCGGCAACGGTAACGGGCTCGGGCTCGGGGATCCGGGTGAGGGGGAGGCCCCTCATCACCTCGTAGCGAGTGACCGCCATGCTTTTGCAAGCACCTCAGGCGTATTGCAATTTGCGCGGATCCCCGGGTCGTCGACTGCGACGTCGTTGGCGCCCGACTCGCGGAGGACCTCGCGCAGTGTCGGACCTGCAATAGAACCCGACGCGATTTTTTCAGCAGTTCCGCGATCGAGGCATATGGGATGTCCATGGCGGCCGTTCAAGGTCGCCACCGCACACCCATGCGTCGAGGTGGCGAGTGCTTGGATGGTGGACGGGCGGACCAGGGGGTGGTCTACGGGATGGATCACCACGACTCGCCACTCACCCGACTGCACGAGCTTTCTCACTCCGGCTCTCAGGGATTGGAACATGTCGAGGTCGGGTCCGGGGAGCAAAATCGCAATAACGCCGTCAGGAATGGGTTCGGTCGTCTCCGGGGGCAGGGTCGCCGCCACGAGTTCGGCTCCCGCCTCGACATGAGCGTCGAAGCATGCGGTGAGGAAGGTGCGGCCGTTTGGGAGCACGGCGAAAGCCTTGGGCTGACCGTATCGGCGGCCGGCGCCACCAGCCAGAATGAGACTTCGAAATATGGTCTTGGTTCTTTCAACCATTGTTTTCTTTCAGACATAGGAATGCCCCCTCCGAGGAGGGGGCATCGGTGATGATGAATTGTATTCTTTACCAGCGGTCGCGGCGTCCGCCACGGTCTCCACGGTCTCCACTGTCTCCACGGTCTCCACGGTCCTGACGTTCCATCGCCTCATTGACGCGGAGGGGACGCCCGTCAACATCCTTGCCGTTCATTTCCTCGATGGCGCGGTCAGCTGCATCACCATCGGTGAAGGTGATGAAACCAAATCCGCGGGACCGGCCGGTGTCGCGGTCTGTAATGACACGCGCGTCTTCAATCTCACCGTAACCCTCGAAGGCCCGGAAAAGACTGTCGCGATCGGTTCCCCAACTCAGATTACCTACGAACAACTTCTTCGACATCTCTTACTCTCACTTCCCGGCACTTGTATGCGTGCCGGCATTCCCAACCCGCCGGCCCGTCGAGGGCCTTGGAGACGCTCGATGCAAACCACGGGAATGTGGTGGGATCCGCCCACCGTCTGCTGGAACCGCAACAACGCGATCCACTCGATAATAATTGTACACCAGTCTTTTCAAAGAGGAAAGATGTATTTCGTTGCTCAATTTGGTCCGGTGTGTACGCTGTGTCAGGTGGAAGCGGCCCTACGAACCATCTCCGCGGTAATGACCAGTTTCTTCCGCGCCTCGGTCTGTTCCTTGAGCCCACGGTGGGTCCAGGGGTCGAACTCGAGACGGTTGATGATTTTGCCGAAAATCGTGCGCAGGGCTCGCGCTCCCGTACGTGAGCTCTTCTCCGCGATCTCTGCGATCAGTGAGGCGGCAAGATCTTCGATCTCGAGATCGATCTCGAGCACCTCGAAGAACCTCCTTGATCGTTGAAACGGTGAGTCGATCGATTTGAGGAGAATCTCCTTGAGCACTGGCGTGTCGAGATCCCTGAGCAAGACGATGTTGTCGAAACGAGCGATGAACTGGGGTACCATCCCGTACTGGAACAGATCCTCAGGCTTGAGGAAATCAGCGATGGTAAACCGGGTTTCGATGCGGATTTGCCCGTCCGCCATCTGGATCGCTTCGGACTTCAGCTTCTCACCACTCGACGGGCTGACGACGCGCAGGTAGACCTGGTCGTAGAGCGTTTCGAACGCGCCACCGCAGATGAACATCATGTGCTTGGTATCAATCGACAGCGTGACCTTCTGCTCGACGCCGTCGACCCAGGCGTGCGTATGGTGGGCGACCAGCTCGCCCTCCATCAGGGTGAGCAGCCCCTGTTGCAGGACGACGCCGATGGCGTTGGGTTTGCCGGCGACGATGGACGACATCTTGTCGATCTCATCGATGCAGATCGTCGCCCGCTCGATGGCGGTTTTGAGTTCCTGGGGAGAGGGCTTTTCGCCAACGAGCCCCCGCGCCCGTTGTTCGACTGCGGCGAACAGGCGCTCAGGTTGGAACTCCATGCGCTCGGAGTCGACCAGCAGATTCGCGTTGATGATGGTCATTGCGCGAAACTGCTCGTACTCGGGCACCTCGTGGTACAACCTCTGGATGTTGTTCATGATGGTGGTCTTACCGGTACCCGAGTTGCCGATCAGGAGGATGTTCCCCGGAACTTTGCCGGTCGTATGTTTGAAGATCGCCACCGAAACGAATCGCAGGGCCGCGTTCTGCCCGAGCACGCCCTGCTGGAGCTCGTCATAGATGATGGGTGGAGTGATTTCTTCGAATTTTCGGGAGCCTTCGCTGCCGGTCTGGGTGCCGTTGCTCATGGTTGTTTCTTCGCTCCTCCCGGCCCTCGGCGGACCGGCTTAAAGGTGTACGGTCGATGTCAGGCAATCGTCCAGTAGCCGTCTCGGACGATGAGTTCCGTGTCGTCGATATGCACCGATCGCCCACACCCGCCGGGACGAAAATCGGTCACGATGTCAACGTGTTGGGCCGATTTGTTCAGTATGCCCTTGCGCTCGAGATCGGCCAGGTGTTCGGCGTCGGTGTCCGACCGGGGTTTGCAAAGGAAACAGTTGTCGTAGCTGGCGCCGATGGCGATGTGCAGGGTGCCGCCGACCTTTTCAACGAACAGCGGGTGTTTCAGGACTCGATCGAGGCCGGGATTCATGCCCAGTGCGATCTCGCCGAGCCGATGTGATCCGTCGTCCGTTTCGATGATGGCGGCGAGGTGCTCGCGCCCGCTCTCGGCGTCATACTCGACAATGCGCCCATTTTCGAACTTGAGGTAGATTCCGACGATGTCGTTGCCGCCGTACGTGATCGGCAGGTCGACGAAGATCTCCCCGGTGGTGGAGTTGGCGTCCGGTGAGGTAAAGACCTCGCCATCTGGGAAGTTCCTCAGACCGTACGACATCACACCCCACGACGGAGTGATGTCGACCTCGAGCCTCAGCTCACGGGCGTCCGCTGGGTGCTCGGTGACCACCGTGACGGTCTTTCCATTGTCGAAAAGTGGTGACAATTTCTCCTCCGCCGCCCGGAGTGGGTTCGGGTCGGCGGTCGATGCGCCGACGATGAAGTCGGCATACTCGTCGAGATCCAGGCCCTCGATCTTGGCCATGCCCGCGGTGGGAAACAGCGTGATGACCCACGACTTGGACAGCCGGATGTCCGAGTAGGGTCGGTCAGCGGCGGCCAGGGCCTGCGACTGGTCGGCGGTCAAACCGGTGAACTGCGACGGGTCTTCGGCGCCGAGCACCTCGACGTACTTCGTCATTTCGTTGTATCGCGCCCGGTGCCAATCGGGAATGGTCTGGAGTTGGTCCGGGTTGGCGTCGCGGCCCATCGCGGACGACCATACGCGGCCGCGATCGTTGTTCGGCGCTACCAGAAGGATGTCCGGAACGGCGCCGGCCTCGATGACCCTGCGCTCCAGTACCTCCATCAGAGGCCAGCAGATGTGCTCACCCTTGATCATGACCCGGTCGTCAGGTGTGATGCCGCCAAGAGAATGGTCGAGCAGAAAACCTGCCCAGGTCTCGAGGTCCTTCTGACTGATGGTTGCCTGTTCCATGTGTGCCTCCCGACCGCTGCTGCGGCGCGCGACATTGTAGCGGAAAGGAATAAGGCCAGGAGGCTATTTTGCATTGAATCGCGGTGCCTGTAGGGCGCGCTACACTCTGAGCCCATGACACGACGGTTTTTCCCAGGTGCTTCGACAGAACTCAAACGCGCCCTGGCCGCGACCCTTTTCTTCGGAGCGGCATCCGGGATCTTCATGGCGACCCTCAACAATTATCTGGCCCAGGTCCACCACCTCGATGCCGTTGCCAGGGGTTGGATCGAACTCCCGCGAGAGCTGCCGGGATTCGTCATCATGGTTGTCGTCGGCGCGATGCTCGGATGGATGCGGGAAAGCCGGATGGCTGCATCGGCGATGATCGTCACAGCAGTCGGCGCCATCGGACTTGGGTTTTTGGCGCCGAACATGGCGACACTCGTCGTCTTCATTTTCGTCTGGTCACTCGGGGATCACATCATCTTCGCTGTCGAGGGTCCCATTGGCCTGCAATTGGCGCGCGGGGGGCAGGAAGGCAAACGCCTGGGCCAGTTCGGGGGCGCCCGCAACTTCGGGACGATTCTCGGGGTCGGCGCGGTCTTTCTCCTGGCCTTGCGTTTCGGTGATCGTTTCGGTCTGTTTTACGCTCTCGCCGCGGCTGCAGCGCTGGCGGCCGGCGGGTGTTACTGGCGTCTTGATGTCGGCCAGGAAGGAAAACCTTCAAAAAGGCTCGTTTTCAAACGTAAGTACTCTGTTTTCTATGCGATTTCAGCTCTTTTTGGTGTTCGGAAACAGATCTTCCTGGCCTTCGGTGCATGGGTTCTCGTCGAGATCCACGGCGTGACGGTCGGTACCATAGCTCTGCTCTACTTCATCGCCTCGACCCTGGGTGTCTTCATGAGGCCGCTGCTTGGCGAGGTCATCGACTGGCTTGGCGAACGGGTCGTACTCTGCGTGGATGAGCTGCTGCTGCTTTTGGTCTGCCTGATCTATGCGTTCGCGTCCGATGTTCTACCCGGTCCGTGGGACCTCTATGCCCTCTACGCAGCTTACATCTTCGACAGCGTGCTGTTCGCCCTTCGTATTGCCCGAACGACCTACCTCAAGAAAATCGTCGACGACCCATCGGAAATCACACCGACGATCTCGGCCGGAATCACGATCGATCACTCGGTCGCGATGACCTTGCCCATCCTCTCGGGGTGGATCTGGCAGGCCTACGGATTCCGCTGGGTCTTCCTGCTCGCCGGGGCCATCGCTGTGGTCGGGTTCTTCGTCTGTCTTCAGATTAGGGTGCCCGAGCGGGAGTAGGTCCCACCCCCGCCCGGATGCCAGATTTCCCCCGCCCGCCAGCCCGGATCCCGGATTCCAGATCCACCGTCACCACGGCCGGGGGTAAACCCTGGCCCTACATCTTTGGTAGCCGTTGACCGTGGAGAAAATCGGCCTCATCCGTTATGACCCACCGCAAACCCATCCCGGGGTCTGACACCGCGCACGTAGGGTCGGGGTTTACCCCCGGCCGCAGCCTCTCGGTGGCGATACCGCTGTCCTTGCCCCTGAACGCCGACTCTGTCGACTGCCGCTGTGTCTGTCGCTGATTGCCGCCCCAACCCACCACCAGCACCATCTCAGAGTGACAACTTTTCGTCAGGACTTGACCACGCCTGTGGTCACCATGCCTCCCGTCGTGACGACTGTCCTGGTGGGAGCAGGCGTCCCGCCTGCGGAGAGGAGCCTTGACCGGCGCCATACGCTGCGGCTGCTACTGTCGCCGCCGCAGCTCCGGTTGCCGACCCTGCCGCTGGTTGTTGCCCCTGGCGCTGTGAGCTGCCGATGCATCCGGCATCCGGTTGGTCGTTCGGCTCAATCCCCGAACGAAATCCCCAGATCCCGCGCCGTGAGTACGGTGTCGGAGTCAAGCGGCACGGTCTTTAACCGACTCGCTGCTTCGGCCAGGGGTACCGTCTTGACTATTGGAGGGTCGAGGGCGACCATGACGGAAAAAATACCCTTCTCGATTGTTCGAACGGCGGCGGCGCCGAACCGGAGGGCGATCAAACGGTCGAAGGTTGTCGGCCGTCCCCCTCGCTGGAGGTGTCCGAGGCGGACCGACCGGCATTCTTTGCCGGTTTGTTGTTCGATGGCAAACGCAAGTCGATCCGCGATGCCTCCTAGCCGGACCTCCTGGCCGAGGACCTTGCCCTGAACTGTCAGCTCACCACCCTTCGGCTTCGCCCCCTCGGCGACGACGACAATGCTGAAGTGTCGGCCATGAGCCTCGCGATCCATGACCTTGTCGCACACCGCATCCATATCGAAAGGGATCTCTGGGATCAGGATCACATCCGCGGTGGCCGCAACCCCGGAGTTGAGCGCGATCCACCCAGCGTATCGCCCCATGACCTCGACGACCATCACCCTCTCGTGAGCCTCGGCGGTTGAGTGCAGACGGTCAAGCGCGTCGGTTGCTACCGATACCGCGGTGTCGAAACCGAAGGTCACGACAGTTCCAGTGAGGTCGTTGTCGATAGTCTTGGGAACGCCGACCACCGGGATTCCTTTGGCCGCCAACCGGTCGGCGATCCGCATCGACCCATCGCCGCCGATTGCGACGAGGGCGTCGATCCGCAGTCGGCGAAATGCTTCGACGAGTTCGTCTGATCGATCGACGAGACGCCGACTGCCATCAGCCTGAGGCATCGGGTACTCGAACGGGTGGCCGCGATTGGTCGTGCCGAGGATCGTTCCCCCGACGTGGGTGATACCCCGTACCGAGTCTCGTGTGAGGTTGATGATCTTCGAGGTGTCGAAGAGCCCCTCGTATCCCTTGACGATTCCGAGCACCTCCCAGTTGCGCTGCAGGGCTGAGAGCACAACCGAGCGGATGACCGCGTTGAGCCCAGGTGCATCCCCACCCCCGGTTGAGATTGCGATGCGTTGAATGGTATCGCCCATGGAAACCTCCACCACACATTATGACGGGGTTCTGCCGAGTACGGATCCGCCATGAATCCACGGTACACTCCAGAGGTGGAAAGAGGCTGCGTATTTCGCTTCGGTCTTGATCTGAGGGGGCAATCATGAACGACTACGTCCTCATCTACTATGGCGACGATGACGATGAGCACCGTTTCGACCTCGAGGCGGACAGGAGCTACCGGCTCGGTTCGAAGACCAGTAACGACGTGGTTGTTCCACAGAACGACGTATCGCGCAAACACGCGATCTTGCGCGTTTCCGACGGGTCCTTCCACGTCACCGATCTCAAAAGCAAGAACGGCACGTTCGTCAATGGCAACAGGACCGCGTCCGCCTGGTTCCGTGCCGGCGACCTTCTCAATCTCTCGTCAGCGCGACTCGTCGTCGTCGAGGCGGGGTCGGGCGACTATGTCGCCGGGTCGGGCGAAATGGCGAAGGCCGCAGAGCGTGTGCATTCGACATCGGATACCGTGCAAAGGCGTATCCAGGCCTCGTCCGAGGACCTCGTCGCTCTTCTGGATACGACAGCCAAGGCGGCGCCCAGGGGAGCGTTGGCCGAACCCCTTGCGTGGGGGACCTCCCATCTCGATCTCGAGGCGGTCCTGGTCTTGTACCGGAATCAGGACGGTATGGTGTCGATCGTTTCCAGTGCCGGGGATCTCGGCCCGTTGATCGAGCGCAGTGAAGCGTTGGGAGATCTCGCCAGGAACCCGAAGCTCGACCAGGGCGATGGCCCTCATATCCGCCATTTTCACGAGGTCGGTGAAGATATCCTGGTGGCGCCTCTGCCCGATAGCCACCTCATGATCATCAGGTACTCCGGCTCGCCGCCGGCTGTCGGTGACATCCAGGCGCTCGCCAGTGCGGTTGAGCTTGTTCTGGATTCTTTCGGCACGGCCGGCAGTTCCGAAAAAGCGATGCAGACCGAGGGTATGGTGGGAGAGGGGCATGAATCGGGAGCCTTCGACTCAGAGTCCGTGGTCGGGATGACGCTGAAAGACGCGCAGCGGGCTTTTGAGAGTTGGCTCATTCAGCGCAGGCTCGAGGCATGTGGCGGAAACCAGAGCCTGGCTGCCCGCGAGCTCGGCATGAGTCGGGCTGGTTTTTTCAAGAAAGCACGCAAGCTGGACCTCTGATCCGGAACGAGCGTATTCCCACGAATCCTTGCATGCCCACCGCAGCGGCGTGAATTGGAAACGCCATGACGCGAAGACCGCAAAGAAGCTCATAAATCTAATGAAATGAAACTTTGCGCTCTTTGCGTCTTAGCGTTTCAATTGCGCTATATCGCATTCTCTTCGCCAGTCTCGATCAACCTGACTCAACGGGACAGGATGGATTCGGAAAAACGCGGTATATTGAGCCCGACGGTCGGAGGAGGTGGGCGTCCGCTGTCCGCGCGAGCGGAGGGAGGAAAGTCCGGACTCTTTACAGGCAGCATGCCGGGTAACGCCCGGCCGCGGTAACGCGAGGGAAAGTGCCACAGAAAGTAGACCGCCCCCGTGATTGAGCGGGGGTAAGGGTGAAAGGGTGCGGTAAGAGCGCACCGCTTTCCTGGT
>CAZCEX010000034.1:0-15945 GCA_964497785.1 uncultured Thermoanaerobaculia bacterium
GCGCCGACATCCTAGCAAAACCGGGTCGCAGGAGCGCGGTGCATCGCCGCCCGCAGCAGAATGCTGGTGAAAATCTCGGGCTCAACGCAATACTGTTCAGATAGGCCCAGGAGACCGAGTTCTGTGCAGCCGAGACGGCCGCACCACAAAGTGTCAAGATATTGTGGCGCGGGCGTCCCGCCCGCAAACCCGCAAACTGAACAGTATTGAGGCTAAATGAGCAGCTCTCCTCGCAACGTGGTGACGGCGTGGCCCCCTAGGATGACTCGATCGCCGGCCAGTTGCACGTGCACCGTGCCGCCGCGGGCTGAGATTTGTCGGCCGATCATTCGGTCCCTGCCCAGGCGGGCGGCCCAGAACGGGGTCAGGCAGCAATGGGCCGAGCCGGTCACCGGGTCCTCGTCGATGCCGTACGCCGGTGCGAAGAAGCGCGATACGAAGTCGGTTGCCTCATCGTCGGCGGGCGCGGTCACCATGACCCCGCGGACGGAGGCACGGCGCAGGGCGCGAAAATCGGGCGCCACGGCCCGCACTGCGGCCTCGTCGGCAAGGTCGACGATGAAATCCTCTTCGTCGCAGCCGACCCATCGCGGCTCAACGGCGAGAGCGTCGACAAGGCCGGTCGGAGGGTCGACCTCGTGTGGCGGCCTCGCCGGAAAATCAAGCTCGATGAGATCACCCAGCCGGCGTGCGATCAGCTCACCCGAAAGGGTGTGAAAACGGATCGACGCAGTCTCGTCGATGGCTCCCGTTTCCCACACGACATGGGCACTGGCCAGGGTAGCGTGCCCGCACAGCCTGACCTCGGTCGTGGGCGTGAACCAGCGCAGCCGATATCCTTCGCCCTCGGGGAGAAGAAAGGCGCTTTCGGAGAGGTTCATCTCCGCCGCCACGCTCTGCATCCATTCGTCGGTCCGGGCTTCGACAAGAAGACAGACGGCGGCCGGGTTGCCGTGAAAGGGCCTCGAGGTGAATGCGTCGATCTGCCAAATGGGTAGGCTCATGCGGACCTCCTTACTCACCCCATCGTGGATTCTCGGGCCATTCAGGTCAAGGTCTGCAGAGAGGTTTGGCTCAAGGACGCTCAATCCTCTCCAGCCCGTGTGTCTGATACAGTCGACGGATGAACGACAAACCAGACACTATAGTCAATGTCGACGGCGCTGAGGAGATCGAGCGTCTGCTCGGCGACCACTGGGGCGCCGCATACAAGATTTTGACCCCGTCCATGAGGCCACGAGGCGGAAGCCTTGGCGTCAACCTCATGCGGGTGCCGCCTGGACGCACGCCGTGCCCATTCCACGCCCACCGGCTGGAGGACGAGGTCTTTTTCGTACTCGAGGGCAAGGGCGTATTGCGATACGGCGACGAACTGCGGGAAATCCGAAAGGGCGACTGCATCTCGTGTCCGGCGGGGATAGGCGTCGCCCACCAGATCGCGAACCCATTCGCTACCGACCTCGTCTACCTCGCGATCGGCCGTCACGACCCCGAGGAGGTCTGCACCTACCCCGACACCGGCAAGGTGCTCGTACGTAGCCTGCAGACAGTCGGCCGCCTGGAAGGCACGGAGTACATGGATGGGGAGCCTGAGAGGTCACGAGTTTTTGATCTCTTGCACGACATTTCATTGTGATCAACATTGAGCCTCGAAAGGCCCAATGTTGATCACAATGAGATGTATGATTTTCGGTTCGACTGTTCAGGTTGAGCTGCCGTACACTGTCCTCATGAGATATCGATCTCTTCAAATCGTAAGTTCAGCTCTTGCAGTTCTCACTTTGAACGCTTTCGCGAGCTCGAGTCCTCCCCCGACCCGAGCCGAAATTGAAAGCTCGATGGGCCGGCAGTCCCTGGGTGATATCACCCGGGGACAGAGGGATACAGTCGGTTTCGTTGTCACGGCGGAGCAGGCGGAAGATGTCGTATCGCGGGCTGTTGAGCTCGAGCAGGAGAGTATCCTCGGGCATGATGAGGAACTCGGGGTGTCTCCGGAGGTTGGCTTTGTCGGTGGCGTTTGTCCTCACGACGACCACCTCTACGCGGCGCGGGCATATGTGCACCTGACCCAGCGCATCACGGCGCCGCGCGTCATTCTCATCGGTGTCTTTCACGCTGCACGCCTGTGGGACCTCGAAAACGTATTGGTATTCGACAGCTTCCAGGCATGGCATGGGCCGTGGGGGCCGGTGACGGTCGACCCGATGCGCGGCATGTTGCTCGGTGGGCTTCCTCATGGGGCGGCGGTGGTCGACAACGCCATGCACAGTAGGGAGCACTCGCTCGAGGCGATCCTGCCGTTCCTCCAATACCGGAATCGTGACGTGAGGATCGTGCCGATTCTGGTGCCCTACGCTACCTGGGATGTGCTGTCTGAAAGGGCCGAGGTGCTGTCATCCATCCTTGCCGACATCATGCGGCGGAATCAGTGGCAGCTTGGCCGGGATGTGGCGATCGTCATTTCATCGGATGCCGTGCACTACGGGCCCGACTTCGACCACGCGCCCTTCGGCACCGACGCCGCCGCTTACCAGCGAGCGGTCGACCGGGACCAGGGGCTGGCGCAACAATACCTCGAGGGGCCGCTCGATCCGGACAAGCTCGAGAGCCTGCTCGAAACTCTGGTCGAACCGGACGACGTGCGGCAGTACAAGCTGCCCTGGTGCGGGCGCTTCTCCGTGCCGTTCGGGGCCGAGCTCCTGCGCGGAGTCGCTGCCAAGGTCGGTCAACCAACCCCCCAAGGACATCTCCTGCGATATGCCACCAGCCTTTCCGAACCTGAGCTGCCGGTCGCCGAGCAGACGAAAGAGGCGGGCCTCGGCACGACGGCCCCGTCGAACCTGCACCACTGGGTGGGCTATGTGACGGTTGGTTTCACCGCACCCACCGTCGCCGAGGCCGACGACTCAGGGCTCGCTTTCGTAGGCGAAGAGGCTTTCTGACGAGGAGGGGAAGAAGCCCTGTTCTTCGCCAAACGCGAGCAGCCGTATGACGGCCTTCTCGTCGAGTGAGCGAGTGTAGTCGTTGACATAGAGCTCGATGTGGCGGCGTTGCACGTCGGTGGCCATCTCTTGGGCGTGCTGGCGAACAAAGGCGGCGCTGTCCGATGGATGGGCCAAGGCATGGGCGACGCTCGAGCGTATGGCCTCGTCCACCTGGCGAGCGACATTCGGTCCGAGCTTTCGGCGAATGGCGATCGCCCCCAGAGGGACTGGACAGCACGTGCGTTGCTCCCACAAGGCGCCGAGGTCGTGCAGCTTGACGAGGCCCTTGTGCTCGTACGTGAAGCGGCCCTCATGAATGAGCACACCGCAGTCGACATCGCCGCCGAGGACAGCGTGCTCGATCCTGTCGAAGGGCATGGCAACCGTTTCGAATGTGCCGAGCAGTCTCAGCAGAAGGGCCGCCGTGGTGCGGTCGCCCGGGATGGCGACCCTGCCGCCGACCTTTCGGTCGGCGGCGGCAACGACGAGCGGCCCGACGCCGTACCCGGCGGCCCCCCCGGCGCGCAGCAATGCGTAACGGTCGCGCAGGCGACCGTACCCGGCGACCGAGATCTTGGTCACGTCGTGCTCGCCCCGATTGAGCGCTTCGACGTCGGCCAGGGTGACCGTGTAGTCATCCGATGAGTTCAGGAGCTGATGGAAGACGAAGGTGTCGTTCGGACACGGCGAGATTCCCAGGGTCAACTGCACGACGCACCCGTTCCTTCGATCCAGGCGACCAGGGCCTCGCCGGCAGCTCGGGCAGCGTGCTCGATCCGCCATCCTGCCCGATCACGATTGCCGACCATGTTCGAGATGCCACGCACTTCTCCAACCGGGATGCCGTAGGCAAGAGCGACGTGGACCACGGCGGCGCCTTCCATGGATTCGACGGCCCCGCCGGTGCGGCGTTCGATCTCGAGGGCATCCTCCAACCGTCCGGTGCAGGTCGTGCGGGTGACAAACGGCGCCTGCTTCGGAGCCGGGAAAAGGCCAAGGGGCAGGCGATTGAACTGGCCGTCCACAACGGGGAAACCGAGTGTCTCCATGTCGCGGAAGCCCTCTGGCGAGTCGGCGCCCAGGTCGGCGTAGTACTCACTTTCGGCACAGACCACCTCACCGACCTCGAGCCCGGAGTGGGGGTAGGCGCCCCCGATGCCCAGGGAGATGACGGCTGCAGCATCCCGATCAGCGAGGCGACGGGTCAGGGCAAGCGCAGCGTTGACGGGGCCGACGCCGGTGATGAGGACATCAACCGGCCTCCCCCCTATTGTTGGGGAGTCCGGGAGGCCGCGGACCTCCAGCTTCGTCGCAGCGCAGATAACGACAGCGTGCATATCGGGAGAATAACCCAACTGGACATCGGACATCGAACGTCGAGTGTTGATGTCACAGGTAGGTGTCAAAACGGTCTAATAGTCAAAAAGTCGAAAAGGCCTCCCTCCCGAGGTAGTGTAGGGCTTTGATGGCCTCGGCATGGACCTGGCTGCCTATTCACCGCGCCACCGCGATCGACATCCAGCAGTACCCCGAGATTCGGTTCTGGATCCACGGTGGGTCCGCCGGCGGACAGCAGCTGCGGATCTACCTCGAGCTGGGAGGCAGCCTTACCGGGGGTGCGACGGGCTATCGATTCGACCCGGTCGACCCGCTTTCAGGGATCGGGTCGGTGCCGCTCAGCGACACCGGCTTCGAGCTCGAGCTGCCGCCTCGGTCGGCCACGCTCGTAGTTGCGCATCTCGCCCAAGGCTCGCTGTTCGCCGATGGCTTCGAGTCGGGCGATACCAGCGTTTGGTCGGCGACCGCGCCCTGACCGGGCCCCTTGCAAAGCCGCCAGACATGAAAAGGGCCGGTCGACGGGAATGTTCCGCCTCGGGGAAACGTCATTCCAGTCGGAGGTGCTCATGGCAACAGTCTGCATTACAGGGGCAAACCGCGGCATCGGTCTCGAGTTGGTGCGGCAGCTGAAGGAGCGGGGCGAGGATGTGGCCGCCGCCTGTCGTAAGCCGTCGAATGAGCTGGCGGCTTTGGGGGTCGAGGTCGTCGACGGCATCGACGTCACCGATGAAGGTGGCGCCGTGCGGTTGGCCGAGGCTTTCGGTGATCGAAGGATCGACATGCTTATCAACAATGCCGGCGTATTGTCCGACGAATCGCTGGACGACCTCGACTTCGCCCGCATGCGGCGCCAATTCGAGGTCAACAGCCTCGGCCCGTTGCGCATTACGGCGGCCCTGCGCCGCAACCTCGGTACCGGCGCCAAGGTGGCGATTGTGACCAGCCGCATGGGCTCGATCGATGACAACACCTCCGGTGGTCGGTACGGCTACCGGATGTCGAAGGCTGCGGTCAACATGGCTGGCCGCTCTTTGGCCCACGATCTGCGAAGCAAGGGCGTCGCGGTAGCGATTCTGCACCCCGGGTTCGTACGCACCGATATGACCGGCCATCAGGGCCTGATCGATGCCCGGGAGGCGGCGGCGGGCCTGATCGCCCGCATCGACGAGCTCACCCTCGAGACATCGGGTTCGTTCTGGCACAGCAATGGGGAACGGCTGCCCTGGTGACGGGGTTTACAAACAGTGGTCAATGATTGGCAAGGACCACTGGTCGATCGATGGACTGGCGTGCCACCTCCCAATACTCGAGGCTGCCGGATGCGTACCTTGGCCTCACAGGTTCTGGCTTTTACTCCTCGTACATCACAACCTGAAGTGACACCCACTCGTGAGGGAGGAGATCGACCGGGTCGGTGTTGACGTAGACCTCGCCATCCATGGTTCTGATGTCGAAGTCGAGGGTCGCGGTCTCGCCGGGTGTGACGAGGTCGGTGATGTCGACGAGGTTGCCGGTGGAGACGGCGCCGGGGCACCAGCCGTTACGATCGTACTCCCAGGTCCCGGACTGGGGGCTGTGGGGGTTGTACTCGCAGTCGGTGCGCCACGGTAGGACCGAGCGCAGCTCGCCACCGACGATCAGGTCCTGGCGGAGGGGGCAGAACTCGGCGCAGTTGTCGGTGTTGCCGAAGCTGTGGCCGGTGGTGATGAGGCGCGCTTCGACCCGGGTGACCTCGGCCGGGATGTCGATTTCAAAAGGGTCGGTCTGAGCATCGACCGGGTTGTCCACCTCGCCGACGACGATGCTGCGGCGACCCCAGACGTTGGTGATGTGATCCGGCGTTCTCGGCGTGCCGGGGTAGAAGACGAAGTCGTAGGTGATGCGCCAACCCTCGCCCGAGTCGTGCCCCGGGCCGACCCAGGTGTCGATCCAGGAGACCAGGGTCTGGGGGCCCGTGAGCAACGGCGCGAGTGGGGTGAGGTCGATGTACTCGCACATTTCGATCTTGTAGGGGGTGATGTAACGGGTGAGCTCGAGGTACTGCCAGCTCTCCTGAGGTTCGTCCGGGTTGAGCACGAGCTGCAGGCTCGCACTGCGGTCCCAGTCGTCGCAGTCGCCGCTTTCGGGGCACTCGAGGTGGATCTTGAGGCCAAGCTGGTTCCACTCACCGGCAGCCGGGAACTCGACCTCCTCGACGATCGAGCGGTGGTTCTCGGCGCCCCACCAGTGGTATGCCTGATTGAAGGCCGTGACGACGGTTGCTTCCTCGGGCCAGTCTCCCTCAGGGCACCGGTACCAGGGCGCGTCGGCTTGGAAATCGAACCACTCGCCCGAATCTCCTGATGGGGGCGGCGTCAGGGCGACGCCGGCGACATAGGTTGGGTCGTTGGTCTCGCCGTCGACGACCGAACCGTAGGCCATGAAGATCGGGTCCCAGGGGTCACTCGGTTCGATCCAGAGGTTGTCGGTCTCTGCCAGGGTCACCACCGCCGAGAAGCCGGAGCCGGCGAGCCCGAGCTGTCGGAGAATACGGTTGACTTGGAGATGGGTCCACGGGTTGAGGCTCTTCTTCACCGTGCCGCGGGATGTGCCGGAAGCATCGAAGATCTCGATGTTGAAGACCTCGATCAGGTTGGTGGACGGGTTGACGATACCGAGGTTGGTCCGGAAATCATCGGACTCTTCAAGACCCGAGATGACGACAGGGTCGGCGCCGTAGAATCGCGGGATGCCCGAAATTCCCTGACCGAAAGTCCCCGATCCGTCCCCGTTTGCAGTCCAGGTGCGGGTCGTAACTTTGAGGTCCTCGAATCGGGCGCCGCCATTCCAGCCCCGGACCATCAGGGCGCCGACCTGGTGCTCGGGGAAATGAGTTCCCATGACGTCGTCGATGTCCAGGGTCTGGTTCGGCAGAATGTGAATGGTGACCGTCGACGGTGGTTCGACGGGCTGGCCCTGGGTCGCCAGGAGCTCGATTTGGAGGAACGTCGGGGTTGCGGTCCCCGGGTAGTGAACGGTGAGATCGGTCCGCCAATCGGCCCCCAGCGCGCCGGGCACCTTGGCTGCCGCAGGGATGACGCGGTGTCGGGCCAAAGCCCACTGCGTCGTCTCGGGTAGGGACTCGACATAGGTTGGGTCGTTGGTTAAACGGTCGATCTTCGACGCGTAGGTCACGAAGTCGGGCGGGTCGACGGGTCCGGGCGGCCCCTCTGGGCTCAGGTCCTGCCAGTCGACGAGGTGTACTACGGCGGTGAAGGCGCTGCCCTGCTGGCCGAGCGCACCCAGCAGGCCGTTGATCTGCCGCCACGATCGCGGCGGGAGGTCGACGGAGCGTGTCGCGACGATCTCGCCGTCAGATGCCATGATCTCGATCACGAACACCCCGAGCACGGTCTCGGAGAGGTTGAGAAGGCCGACGTTGGTGCGTAGCTCGTCCGTCTCTTCGAGGCTGGTGAGTCGTCGTTCTTGGGTTGTGAGACCGCCGTCCTCGGGCCAGGCGATGGCCGGGATTCCTTGCCCGTAGGACCCGGACTCGTCGGTTCCTGGGGTCCAGGTGCGGCTCGAAACGACGATCGGTGTGGGCTGTCCGTCGTTGGCGCGGGCAACGATCACCAATCCGCCGGCGACCTGGTCGGGGAAGTAGGCGCCGACGCAGTCTGCGATCAAGGCTGTTTCTCCAGGTCCCAGCGGCGTCGGCAGCGTCACTGCGATGCCATTGCCTGGATTACTGCCCTGGTTGAGGGGCACGAGCTCGAGCGTGATATTCACGGGCTCGGAGGAGGGATTGAAGAGTACGACGTCCGTCGTCCAGTATGAGCCCGCACTGCCGGGAGTGTTGGCCACCGCCGGAATGACCTGTCGAAACGCCGGCGCCGGTTGAGCCGTAGCCGGTTGGGTGCCCATGAGCGCAAGAGCAACGAGTGAAAAAATCAGGATCCGCATGATCGCCTCCGGAAGTGAAGCGTACCAGAGGCTCGATGAATCTATGGAATCGCCTACCGGAGAAGTCTCTCTCCTACCTGTCCACAAGCAAGATGCACGCAGCGCATCAGAGGATTCTGTGGGCGGTATTCCGGACTCGGAACAACATTCTCTCGCTTATGGACATCATCCCCACAGAATCCTGCGGTAAGCTTACCGGGTAGTGTTTGATATCTCGAGGTTGTATGAGTTGTCGCTGGCTATTGGAGAGTCGGTAGACCTGCGGGAGAACTGCGAGGGGTTTCTGAGTGAACTCTTGCCCTCCATTCACCATGACGCGGCCTCGGTGTGGCTCGATCACCGATTGCTCGCCGGCGGCGGTCCCGAGTCCGGAGAGCGGGCTGAGGACGTCGTCGTCCTCATCAAGGGAGAGCCGGCAGGGAGGTACAGCGCTTCGCGCATTCCCCTCGACCATCCTCTGTTGGCTGCCCTATCGGTGGACCCGGTGATCTCGGTTTGTGAGGGCGACGAGGCATTCCCCGATGTGAAGATCGACCGTGGAATTCACCGCGGGGTGGTGACCGTTTTTGGCCTTGGCAAGGCCGGTTTCTTACACATGCATGCCGAGCATCGGCTCGGCCCCTTGACCCCGGCGGAGCAGAGTGAGCTTCGGCGGGTGGTGGGGAAGTTCGCGACCTCGCTCGAGGCGTCGTTGGCACACCATGCCCTCATCCGCGAAATGGCGTTGCGTCGTCGCGCCGAAACCAGCTTGCATCACCGGGAGGAGCGCTTTCGGGAGCTCATCGAGAACGGTCTCGACCTCATCCTGGTTCTCGCATATGACGGCACCGTGACCTTTGCGAGCCCATCGGTCCGGCGGGCGTTGGGTCATGAGACCGCCGACGTCACTGGCAACAGCTTCTTCGAACTCCTGCACCCCGACGAGGTGTCCGACCACTTTCGGGACTTCCTCGAACGGGTTCGGTGTCCCGGGGTCTTGCCGCCGGTCGAGATGCGCTTTCGCCACCGCGACGGTTCGTGGAGGACCTTCGTAGTGAGCACCAACAATCTCCTGACGATCCCTTCGGTGGAGGGAATCATCATGAACTGCCATGACATCACCGAACGCAAGGCTTGGACTCTTGAGCTCGACAAGGCGCGTCGCGCGGCTGTTGATGCGAGCCGCGCCAAAAGTGATTTCGTCGCCAATATGAGCCACGAGATCCGCAACCCGCTCAACGGGGTCATCGGCATGGCAAGCATCTTGCTCGAGACCGAACTCAGCCTGGAGCAGCGGGACTGCGCCAGTACGATCAGGGTGAGCGCGGATACGCTGCTTACGATCATCGAGGACATCCTCGATCTCTCGAGAATCGAGTCCGGCAAGCTCGAGCTCACGACCGAGGCATTTTCGGTTTTTGAGTGCGTGGAAGGTTGTCTCGACATGGTTGCGCCGTCCGCTGCGGCCAAGGAGCTCGATCTGGCATGTGTCCTCGAAGAGGGCGCCGCCGACCATGTCCTTGGAGACGGGATTCGGTTTCGTCAGGTCCTCCTCAATCTCCTCAGCAATGCCGTCAAGTTCACCGCTGCAGGGGATGTTCTCGTCAGGGTGAGCTCGCGGGAGATCGACAATGAAGAGCTCGAGGTTTCGCTGTCAGTGCGAGACACCGGAATCGGAATAGCGGCTGAGCACGGAGAGAGGCTGTTCGAACAATTCAGTCAAGCTGACGCTTCGACGACGAGGACATATGGTGGCGCAGGCCTCGGCCTCGCAATTTCGAAACGCCTATGTGAGTTGATGGGGGGAAGGATCTGGTTCGAGTCCGAAGCCGGCGAGGGCGCTACCTTCTTTTTTACGATCCGTTGCCGAGCGCAGTCGGCGATGCCGGACACCGAAGCATCGCCGGACTTTAAGGGCAAGACCTGTTGTGTGGTGGATCCCAGCGACGCAGTTCGGTTGGCCATAACCGGTGTTGGAGAACGCCTGGGCCTCGAGATCGCGGCAGCAGAGGACCTGGGTGCGGTGCTCGAGGCCCTCGTCGACGGTCCTGGTTTTGATGCCGTCGTACTGTCGTCGTCGTTGGTCCGAAATGCCTCGGGAGACCATGTGCAGCGTCTGCGCAATGACCTGACCGGGACTCCGGTGGTCGTCCTGCGGTCTCTGGGTGAGGACGTGACCGACCTCGATCTTCCGATCGCCGCAAGGGTCAGCAAACCGGTCAAGCACAATCAGCTCGCCCGTGCGCTGGTACGCGTTCTGCTCGGTGATGAAGTTGCACCACGAACAGTCGAACCCGCGGTGGAGCCGGTTGGCATTCCTGCCGGGCTCCGGGTACTGCTCGCCGAAGACGATGTCACAAGCCGAAGGGTCGCCGAGATGATGCTCGACCGTTTGGGATGTCGATTCGAAGTTGTTGGCGACGGAGAGGCCGCCGTTGAATCTGTATTGAACGGCGATTTCGAGATGGTTTTTATGGACATCCAGATGCCGGGGATCGACGGGCTCGAAGCGACTCGGAGGATTCGATCCGAATTTGACGGAACACAACCCCGAATCATTGCGATGACAGCGCATGCGACGTCGGAGGACAGGCAAAGGTGCTTCGCGGCTGGGATGGACTCCTACATCAGCAAACCGATACACATAGAACGTCTGCGGGAGATGGTTCGGGCACTCTCTGGGACCGAGGTGCGGGTCGAGGAATCCGTGCTCGACTCCACCCGAATCCAGGCGCTTCTGCAGACCGGAGGGAAGGCCATGCTCTCCGATATCGCCGCAATCTATCTCGACGACCTGCCGGGATTTTTGCAGCGCCTCGAGCATGCCGCCGAGGCGAGCGATTTTGATGCCGTGGTCGAGGTGGCGCACAAGATTCGCGGCAGCAGCTCTAATCTCGGGGCCGTTGATGTTGCAGCCAGGGCTGCGGCGCTCGAGGACACGGCGCGTGAAATGTCGATTGAGGAGGTCAAGAGGGCTATCGAGGGGCTGCGAGCTGCCTGTGCAGCCGCGAAGCGTGATCTTTGTCAGTTTGCGATGTGATAGGCGGTGAATGTTGTACAGTCGTAGTGCTGGAGATCTCGAATGAGCACGATCCTGATCGTCGATGACGATGCCATGACGCTGCGTATGCTCGAGTACACCCTGGGCGGGGGTGGACATGAAGTCGTGGTCACCGCAGACCCGGAAGCAGCTGCCGGTCTTGCCGCGAGCCACGAGGTCGATGCCGTGATCCTCGATATATTGATGCCCGGGCGGTCGGGATTTGAGGTTCTCGCTGAGCTTCAGGACAATCCGCTCACCGAGCGGGTGCCCGTGCTCATGCTCTCTTCTCTTTCCAAGAGCTCCGATCGCGTCAAGGGTCTTCGGGAGGGCGCCCACGAGTACATCTCCAAGCCATTTGATCCGGAGGAGCTCCTGCTCCGACTCAACCGGTTGCTCACCGTGGCGCCGACGGGCACAGCTGCTTTCCAGGGCCGCCTGTCGACCGTTTCTTTCGCCGAGGTGACGCAGAGTCTGCTCAATGGTGGTAAGTGGGGAAAACTGGAGGTGCAGTCCGGAGGTGTGCGTGGTTCGGTTCGTGTCGTGGATGGAATTCCGGTCGGGGCGACCTTCGGGCGCCTCGAAGGTGTGGAGGCCGTGCTCGCGATGCTCGGGTTGGACACTGGCGCTTTTCGTTTCACGGAGGATGCCAACGCGGGCGTCCCGAGCCCTGATGATGTCGCTCTTCCCTTGCAGCAGGTGATATTCTCGGCAGCCTGGATCGAAGACGAGATGCAGCGGTGGCCGGTAGTCGAGGATGACGTCGTGCTCTGGCCTCTCAAGGATGACCAGACACCACCACCGCTACCCGATGAGCTCGATGTGGTTCTCCTTGCCGAGCTTCTGGACGAGGTGGCGCGGTTGCCCGGCGTGACAGTCCGGGATCTCATAACGCGTGAGGTGACTGCGCCGCGCCGGACTGAGCTCGGCGCCAGGATCCTCGTGCACATTGGTGCCGTCAGGGTCGTTCCCGCAGCCGATCCCAGGGACGGGAAGAAATCTCCCCGCCGGGGTAATCTTCCCCAGGCGGCCGAGGCAGTGCTCGAAGCCGCCGCAGAACGGGGCTTTACGGCGGACCTCGCATACGTGCTCTTGCTCGTCGAACCGAAGGTGTACGGGAGAATCCTCAAGATTCGCCAAGAAATTCCAGCCGATGTATTGGCAGGAAAAGGTGCCTCGATCACCGGCGCCTGGCGCGCCGGCAGGGCCGCAAACCTGCCCCTGCGAGCCGTTTCCGGCCAGCTCGTGATCCACCTGGCACCCCTTGAGCCGGGACCCGTGCTCGATCAGGTTCGGCGTCGCGTGGCGGACTACGCATGCGTGATCGCTTGGATCGCCGACGCCGAGGCGATAGACCTGTTCTCACCCTTCGTCGAGCTCATCGAGCAGGGCAGAACGGGGCAGTGGGGTCTCGTGATGGCGACTCGACCGGAGGTCGTTGAGCGCACAGATCCGATCCTCGAAGGGTGCTTCCGGTGGCGTGTTTACGAGAGGGATCCCGATGACCTCGAGGACGTGCTTGATTTGGCTGCGTCTTCCGCACCTTGATCGATATTGGTTCTCTGTCCCTCAAGTCAATCCAATTGATTCTCCATCTTCAGAGATGCCATTTAAACCTGGGCGACGTGCACGGTGAAGATGGAGAATCAATTGGAAAGGCAGAGTCGATGGTCCCGCTCACAATGATCGGAGCATCTCGGCCTCGAACGGAATGACGGAGTCTGCTTTCCCTTTCCCGACCTTCAGTGGCCACTCAGGGTCGGCGATCAATGCACGGCCGACGGCGACGAGGTCGAACTCGTCCCGATCGAGGCGATCGAGCAGATTGTCGAAGCCGGTAGGGTCGGCCTTCTTGCCCATGAAGGCGCCGAGGAAATCGGAGTCGAGGCCGACGCTGCCGACCGTAATGGTAGGTTTGCCGGTGATCTTCTTGGTCCAACCGGCGAGGTTGAGGTCCGAGTCCTTGAACTCGGGTTTCCAGTACTTGCGGGTCGATGCGTGGAAGATGTCGACCCCCGCATCGACGAGTGGCAGGAGCAGTCTTTCGAGTTCCTGCGGCGTGCGTGCGAGCTTGCCGCGGTAATCGGCCATCTTCCATTGGGAAAAGCGGAGCACGACCGGAAAGTCTGGTCCGACGGCAGTTCGAACCGCGGCGACCGCCTCGACGGCAAACCGTAGTCTCTTCTCGAGCGAACCGCCGTAGCGGTCATCCCGTTGATTGGTCTTCTCCCACAGGAACTGGTCGACCAGGTAGCCGTGGGCGCCGTGGATCTCGACACCGTCGAAGCCGGTGGCCCGAGCATTGCCTGCGGCGCTCGCATAGGCCGCGACGACGTCAGCAATCTCGCTCTCGGTGAAGGGCGTTGGCACCTCGCCCGTGTCGCCGTGGGTGGGGTGAACGACGGCCGACGGCCCGAAACCGCCGATTGCCGGATCCGGCTCCATGCCGGTCTGGCGCACGCTGCCGACGTGCCAGATCTGGGGAATGATGACCCCACCGGCCTCGTGGACCTGCTCGACGACGCGACGCCAGCCGGCAAGCGCGTTGTCCCCGTAGATGCGAGGCACCGCGGGGTAGCCGTTGGCTCCCGGGTGGTCGATGACCGTGCCTTCGGTGACGATGAGGCCGACGCCGCCCTCGGCCCGGCGCCGGTAATACGCGGCGACGGCCTCGGTGGGCACGCCACCCGGTGACTGGCTACGGGTCATGGGGGCCATGACGATGCGATTCTTCAGGGTCTTGGATCCGAAGGGCAGTGGGCGAAAGAGAGTATCGATTTTGGAGCTCATAAGGTTCCCCGATTCGATATTGTGGTCAGACTGGTGAATATCTGCGAATCACGGCCGCGGCCGAACGCAGACCGTCCAGGGCCGCCGACATGATACCGCCTGCATAGCCCGCGCCTTCGCCGACCGGGTAGAGGCCGGGAGTGGTGAGCGACAGCCTGGTTTCGGGGTCGCGGGGCAAGCGCACCGGCGACGAGCCACGCGATTCCGGCCCCACCAGAAGCCCCTCGCCGATGAAACCGGGTATTTTTCGGTCGAAAACGACGAGAGCATGGGCAATGGCAGCCGCAGTCGGCGCCGGTAGGATCTCGCGCAGGTCGCTCGCAACGTGACCCCGGGCATAGCTCGATACGAATGGTCCGCGGCTGAGCTGACGCTTAAGAAAGTCCGAGGCTCGCTGGGCGGGCAGGGCGTAGGACTCATCGCCGAGCTCGAAGGCTCGTTTCTCGTAGCGGCGCTGCAGCTCGACGCCGGCCAGCGGGTGTTTGCCGTCCCCGGGCAAAACGTCTCCGGGAATCGTGAAGACCAGACCCGAGTTCGCCCACCCCGAATCACGCCTGCGCCGACTCATGCCGTTACTGCACAGGTGCTCGGCCTCGCTGACGCTCGCGACGATCGTGCCTCCGGGGCACATACAGAAGCTGAAGACGCCCGACTGTCGGTCGTTGACGACGTACTCGGCCGACGGGAGGTGGCCTGCGAGGCCTCCGTACTGAGCCCAGTCGATGAAACCCTGCGGGTGTTCGATACGAAGACCGAGCTGAAACGCCTTGAGCTCGAGCCCCACGCCTTGATCGTGAAGTGTGCGATAGGTGTCGCGGGCGGAGTGACCTATGGCGAGCAAGACGGCGCTCGTCGGGTGAATCGATCCTCCGTCGAGCACGATCCCACGAACCGCGCCGGCCGAGTCGAGGTCGAGCCCGTTCATCCTCGTGCTGAAGCGGAAGGTGACGCCCATACGCTCCAGCTCCTTGCGAAAAAAGATGATGACCGCCCGCAGACGGTCGGTACCGACATGCGGTTTGCTCGAGACCAGGATCTCTTCGGGCGCTCGCGCTGCAACGAGGAGCTCGTGAATGAGTCGGACGAGAGGCGACCGGGTGCGCGTCGTCAGCTTGCCATCCGAAAAGGTGCCGGCGCCGCCTTCGCCGTTCAGGATGTTGCTCTCCGGGTCGTGTTTGCCGCCTCGGTTGAACTCGCGGACCGCCCGCACCCGACCTTCGACAGAGGGACCACGCTCGATGACGATGGGGTGGTAGCCCTCTCGCGCCAACAGCCACGCCGCGAAAAGTCCTCCGGGACCGCTGCCGACGATGACGGGAGGTGAGGGGAGGCCTCGCGTGCCATGTGTCAGACCGTCGATCACCTCGAGGTCGGCGGCGTCTTTTGCTCGGGTCTTTGGGGTGTGGGCCAGGCCTGCTTCGACAACCCGTGACCTTACGGTTGCTTCGGGCAGTACCAGAGAGACGTTCAGAACCCAGTGGATATCCTTCTTCTTGCGGGCATCAAGGGCCCGGCGCACGATCTCGAGCTTCTCGATCCCCGAGGGGTCGATTCCGAGGTGTCGCGAAACTTTGCCGGCAAGCGCCTCGTCCGACTCGCCGACCTCCAAACGAAGGCCGTTGACTCTGAGTGGTTCGTTGGTCATGTGGTGTGGTTTCTCCTCGACGTTACAGTATCAGTAACCGCAACTGGAGTTTTCCGAGGCGGCTCTGGGCTGGGGGACTTTGCGCAGGCTCTCGCCTGCCGCCTCGATCGACGACGGCCGGCTCAGCTGCCGCTTCTGAGGCTGCGCCTCAGCTCGTCGCAACGCATTCGCGTTGCTCCTCGGCGCTCGGGCCTCGTTGCCGCAACGGGGGGTTCTCCCATCGCGCT
>CAZCEX010000035.1:0-15696 GCA_964497785.1 uncultured Thermoanaerobaculia bacterium
AGCGCGATGGGAGAACCCCCCGTTGCGGCAACGAGGCCCGAGCGCCGAGGAGCAAAGCGAAGCGGCGCGACGAGCTGGCCGCAGGCCAGAAGCGGCATTTGCGCCGGCCGTCGCGGGTCGAGGCGACAGGCGAAGCCTGCTCGGGTCTCTCAGTCGCGGGACCTCTCGGAGAACGCCGCTGCGGTGACGAGGTCCTCCAACGGCTTCGCGGCCTTGAGGCTATACTCTCGCCCACGAAGGAGACCCATCATGCGACCCGACGGCAGAGCCGATGATCAAATCCGACCCGTGACCACCAATACCGGCTTCATCCGCTACCCCGAGGGCAGTGTGCTCTACCGCGCCGGCGAGACCGTCGTACTCTGCAATGTCAGCCTGTCAGACCGGACAGCGCCTTTTCTGCGAGGTAGCGGCGAAGGATGGGTCACGGCGGAGTACGCCATGCTGCCGCGTGCGACCGACACCCGCTCCGATCGCGAGGTGAAACGCGGCCGCCCGAGCGGACGGTCGCAGGAGATCCAACGCCTCATCGGGCGGTCCCTGCGCGCCGGGGTGCGCCGCGACCTGCTCGGCGAGCGCTCGCTCACCGCCGACTGCGATGTGCTTCAGGCCGATGGCTCGACCCGCACCGCTTCGATTTCGGGCGCGTGGATCGCCCTCGTCCTCGCCCTGGCACGCATGCACGGGCAGGGCATGTTGCGAGAGTGGCCCGTCGCGCACCAGGTGGCCTCGGTCTCGGCCGGGCTCGTTGGTGGTGAAGCCCTGGTCGATCTTGACTACGGCGAAGATTACGACTGCGACGTCGACCTCAACCTGGTCTTTACCGGCAACGGGCATCTGATCGAGGTCCAGGGCACAGCCGAAGGCGAGCCCTTCTCGCGTACGCAACTCGACGCCCTGATCGAGGTTGGCTGGACCGGCGCCCAGGCCGTCATGAAAGAGCAACGCAAGGCGCTTCAGTCCGTGCTCGACGAGCACGGACTGGCGATCTGATCGTCCACCAGAGCATTCTTTTCACGACAAACGGACTTCAGTAGCCTGAAGTCCGTTTGTCGTGAAAAGAATGCTGACCTTGTAGGATGGACCTCTGGAGGCCGATGTGAAGCTCACCGTTCTCGGCGCCGGCCGATGTGTTACCGGATCCAAGTACCTCTTGCAGTGGAAACGCTTCAGCACTCTGGTCGACTGCGGCCTCTTTCAGGGTCACAAGGAGATCCGGCGCCGCAACTGGGACCCCTTCCCCCACCCCGGCAACATCCTCGACGCCATGATCCTGACCCATGCCCACATTGATCACTCGGGCTACCTGCCGCGCCTGGTTCGACAGGGGTTCGACGGCCCCGTCTACTGCACCCCGCCGACCCGCAGCCTGCTCCGCGTCCTGCTCCCCGACGCCGCCCACCTCCAGGAAGAAGAGGCCCGCTACGCCAACCGCAAGGGTTACTCGAAACACAAGCCGGCCCTGCCCTTGTTCCGCCTCGCCGACGCCCGAGCGGCACTGAAACTCCTCCAACCGGTCCCCTACGACCAGTGGGTTGAGTTGCGCCCTGGCGTGCGTTTTCGCTACCACCGCGTCGGTCACATCCTCGGCGCCGCTTCGGTCGAGCTGTCGACGAAGGTCAGCGGAGGAGGGCGCAAGACAGTGTTTTTCTCCGGTGACGTCGGTCGTTACGGCGTACCGATCCTGCGCCCGCCGGAGGCCTACCAGGGCTCGCACGTGCTCCTTGTCGAAAGCACCTACGGCGATCGGCTTCACCCGAAAGAAGATCCCCGCGCACAGCTCGCACAGACGATCCAGGCGGGCCTCGACCGCGGTGGCGTCATACTAATTCCGGCCTTCGCCGTCGACCGAACGCAGGAGCTGCTCTACATGCTCCACGAGCTGATGGTGGACGGCGACCTTCCCACCACTCCCGTCTATCTCGACAGCCCCATGGCGATCGAAGCAACGGCCCTCTACACCCGCAGCATCGCCGAGCACGACGCCGAGATGCAGCACTTCTTCTCGGAGCAGGTCAACCCCATCTTTCCGCCGAATCTGGAGGCCTGCCCGACCTCGAGGGACTCGCGCCGGCTCAACGATATCCGCGGTCCAGCAATCATTATTTCGGCCTCGGGAATGGCTACCGGGGGACGCATTCTCCACCACCTGCGCCTGCGTCTGCCCGACCCCAAGAATACCGTCCTGTTCGTCGGCTACCAGGCCGGCGGCACCCGCGGGCGCCGCCTGACCGAAGGGGAAAGCGAAATCAAAATCCACGGTGAGTGGGTTCCGGTTCGTGCCCATATCGACCAGGTCTCGGGGCTTTCGGCCCACGCCGACGCAGAAGAATTGATGCTGTGGTTGGCCCGACGTGAGCGTGACCCGGAGCGGGTCGTCATCACCCACGGCGAGTACCCCGCACAGCAGGCGCTAGCGGAACGACTCAGGGACAGACTTGGTTGGCAATGCGAAATTCCCGAGCTCGGGGACACCTTGGACCTCTTCTGATCGATATCACGAGCCAACCGGTGTAGAATCGACCTGCTCAGATTATGACAGGAGGTTCTGATGACCGATAACAAGCAGCCGACAGTCGACGCAGTGATCGATCAGGTCGTGGCCGAGGAGGACGGTGGCCTCGGTGGCGTGAAAGAGACGCTCGGAAAAGCGCAGAAGGCCCTCGAAGGTGCGCGCGGAACCATGCAAGGCGCCTATGGCAAGGCCGTGGAGCGCAGCCATGAGGCGGCCGAGCGGACCCGCATCTACCTCGAGGACGCCAAGCGCCACCTCGCCGACGCAAAAGTCAATATTGGGGAGCTCGCGAGCAAAGGGCGCGAGCAGGCCGAAGCCCTCTATGCGAAGACCAAGGAACAGTACGACCAGCTCGCCGCCAAGAGCAAGGATTTCTACTCCCGAATGCGAGAGAAAGTCGCCGAAGTCGACTTCAAGCAGAAGGGCGACCAAGTCCTGGAGTACATCAGCGACAATCCCGGCAAGGCCGTGCTCATCGCCTTGGCTTCCGGCTTCCTGATCGGCTACATCACTCGTCAGCGCGACTGATGGGAGACGCCACGGATCCAACTCTCAACGATCCGCTCGAAGACGACGCCGAGGCGGTGAAGCTCGCTGAGGAGACCGAAAACCACCAGCGAAGCCTGGACGCGGATGCCATTTTGGATACGCTCGTCCCGTCCACCATCGACTGGCGAGACACGGTGCGCCGCCATCCTGTCGTCTCGGTGGCTGGGGTAGGGGTGGTCGGCTACCTTGTGGGGCGCACCAAGGGGACCGTCATCATGGCCGGAGTCACTGCCGCCCTCTCGTCCGCTCTGATGCGCCAACTCGGCGATGTTTTCGAAGGCGACTTCTTCGATTTCTGATCGCTCCACCGGACAGGCCCGGCGCCGCAGTCTGCGTCTCGGCCACTGGTTTCTCCTCTGGATGCTTCTGGTTTCGGTGACGGCGCTGGGGGTCACACTCACCGTCGTTCTCGGGGCCCAGTATCACGATCTCGAACATCGGCTCGAGCAGCGAGCCAGGGCGGCTGCTCGCGCGGCGGCCAGTGACGTTTGGAACGAGAGTTCAGCGGCGATCGTGCTCACCTCCCTGCCGGAACTCGTCGCCGCAGAGGTTCGAACCCAATCGGGTTCCCTGGTGTGGCAGTACGGCGTGATCCAAGAAGCGGACCGGGAAGCATCGGTCGCAGGGCTCCTCCGCATCGTCGAGCAGGCGGCCGCAGTGGATAACCGGACCGCCACCTCCAGCCTGAGGGTCGAGCTTATCCTGTCAACCCGGCAGGTGATACAACGTGTGGTCGCCACCGGGGCTCGCTTGGCGCTCTCGTTGCTCATCGTGCTCGCCCTGGGGGTCGTCGCCGGAACCCTGCTCATCAACCGCGTCGTCGAGCCTCTGGACCGGCTCGCGGGACTGGTGGCTGTTTTTGATCCCGACCACCCGGTTGATGTGCCCGATGTTCGCGGCGCCGGCCGCGAGGTTGCGGAGCTGGCTGCAGCTTTCCAGCGCATGCAGGATCGGCTGGGGTGCGAAAGAAGGGCGCTCGCAGCGAGCGAACTACGTTACCGCGAACTCTTCGAATCGAGTCCAGTCGCCCTGCTCGAGGCCGACCGAAGTGGTCGCATCCTCGGCGCCAACCTGGCTGCCGAGCTGTTCCTAGGCAACCATGCCGAACCGGCATCGGTTGCGGATTTTGCGCCCGCGGTCGCCGAAAGCCTCAAAGGTCTGGGAGCGAAGGCAAACGAAATCAACCTCGAGTCGTCATGGTCCTTGCCAGACGGAAACGAGGTGGAGGTCGACATCCATATTCAAGCCCTGCCCGCGGGTGGGCGAGGCGACTTTCTCATTGCAGTGCGAGATCTTTCGGACCGTGTTCGGCGCCTCGGGGAGCGATGGCAGAAAACGCTCGACGAGATGCCGGAGGGGGTGGCGTTACTCGACCCCGAAGAGCGCCCGCTGCAATCGAACAGATCCTTCGCCGACTTCGCCGGGGCCGTACTGCCCGAGATCTCGGTCCCAGGTGGTATCCAGGAGCGCCGCGAGTGGACCGTCGCTGCCGGCGAAAGGACCCTGCGCTGCGTTCTCGCGCCCGTCTCCGACGCCGGCGAACGCGTCTTGGTCGTGCGCGACGAAACCGAATGGCTGCGGGCCGAAGCCCTTCTGCGCGAGAATCAGAAGATGGAAGCGGTGGCGAGCCTCGCCGGGGGCGTCGCCCACGATTTCAACAATCTTCTTGCCGGCATCCTGCTCCACATCCGCCTCGTCGAGAAGGACCCAACCGCAATCGCCGAGTCCGTAGCCACGATCCGTGCCCTCGCCGAGGAGGGCGCCGAGGTCGTCAAGGGCATGCTCGACTTCGCCCGCCCGGTGAACAGCCCCCGCGCCGCTGTCGACCTCGTCCGCCTGGTTCGTGACCAGGAGGCGATGCTGCGACACATGCTCCCGCCGCGCACCACCCTCGAGGTGGTCACACAGTCGCACGCTGCGCCGATTCTCGCCGACGCCAGTGACATGCGGCGCATCCTTCTCAACCTCGTGCTCAACGCTCGTGACGCCATCGCCAACGCAAGAGGATCAATCCTCGTTCGAGTCGAGCAGGCCGGCACCGACGTCGAGCTCGAAGTCGCAGACGATGGCCCCGGTGTGCCCGCGGCCCAGCGGGACCGGATTTTTGAGCCCTTCTTCAGCCTTCGCCGCGACGGCCGAGGCGCCGGGCTCGGCCTTGCCGTGACCTACGCGTTGACCAAGGAGCACGACGGCAACATCGTTCACCGGCCGGTCGATGATGGCGGCGCGTCATTCCTGGTCACTTTTCCGGCACTGGTGTCCGCAGAAGAAGAGACCTGAACGTTAAACGAATGTGAAAGGACCGCCAGAGACCTTGTGCGCTATTATCACCGGATCTACTATTGGCAATGGGGAGGCCTATGCCTGGACGCACGAAGCGGATGATCCACCCGGCGCGAATGAGGCGACCCGCCTCACACAGCGACAGCGAACGCGGCATGACCCTCGTCGAGCTGGTGACGGTACTGGCGATCATCGGCCTCGCTGCCGCCGTCGCACTTCCGACCCTGCAGCGTTCCATCACCAAATCACGAGCGCAGCGCGAAATGCGTGGCGTGCTCAGTCTCTTCGACACGGCGCGAAGCGAAGCCATGAGGCTGCAGGTTCCGGTCAGAGTCCAGTTGGCCGGTAACGAAGTCAGCGTACTCGACGCCAATAACAACCTCATCCGCCGGCACCCGTTTTCGGATTTCTTCATCGTCGGTGACACACCGGCGAGTGTGCCCGACATCAGCGACTACCCAGCGACGAGCGTTTTCCTCTACGGTTCGGACGGCTCCTTGCAGGGCAACCAGGGGGGCGGTCTCTACTTCGCCGACCGGCGCAGAAACTTCTTCCGCCTGGCCACCACGAAGTTTACGGGCCGGCCACGGGCAGAGATGTGGACCGGAGGCGCATTCTCGCCGCGCAGGAAGGACTGGCTATGGAAATGACCGCTGAACGACGTCTCGGTCGGCGGCGGGAGTCCGGTATCTCCTTACCGGAGACTCTCATCGCCTTGGTGATCCTCGCCATCGTATCTGTCTCGGTTCTGACGATGTTCGGGTACGCCATGGAGCTCAACGTCACCGGACTGGACTACGCCACCATCACGAACCGTGCACGCGACAAGTCCGAGGAGCTGCTCGCGGCACCGTGGTACGACAACATCGGCGGCATGAATATCATCTCACCTGACCTCGTGGCCGGCAATCACACGGAGGCTCAGCCCCAGAACCGTCTCAACCTCGACTGGCGGATCACCGACAGAATAATCAACCAGTCAAGCCCATTGCCACCCGGTGCTCCGACTAACATCAACCCGAACGTCAAGACGATCGACGTAACCGTCGTCTCCACATCCGCCTCAGGGGTCGGGCGGCGGGATGTGACACTCAGCGTGATCAAAATCAAGGGCCAGGGTTGAAGACGATGAAAACCACGAGCTCCGGATTCACTCTCCTCGAGGCCCTCGTGGCGCTGCTGCTCCTGTCGGTCATCATCGTCGCTTTCCTCGCCATGCTCGAAACCTTCTCCGGCATGGTCCAGATCCAGGGCAATATCGCTGACACGACGGAGAACATGCGCTATACGATGGCCGCCCTCATCCGGCTCGTACGCATGACCGGCACAGGCGGTATTCCAGTGGCCTGCCTCGATGGCACCGGGAATCTCGCCCCTATCGCCATCGACGTCGCCGACAACATCACCTCCGGTGTGACCTTCACCAGCTGCCTCACGGGGACTGGTTTCGGGGTGACAGCCAATCGCGCCGCAATCGCCAATACGGACGTCCTGCGCCTGCGCGGCGTGATCACGACTCCGATCTACGACATCATCGTCAGTGATTTTCAGGACGCAGACACTGTCCACATACCCGAGATATCGCCATGGACCGGCGCCCTGCAGGAGCTCCTGCCACCGGACTCCTCCAACGGTCGCGCTTTCCTGGTCGGCCTCCAGATGCCACTCGACATCAACGCAATGGGGGGGCGGCGAGAGTACGGGGGCTTCCGCATCGTCCAGGCAACCAACGACACAGCAGTCACAACCGGCGGCGGGGGCGACTACCTACCGATCGATTTCAACGATACCAGCGCCGGTGGATACGCGGCGCTCAATCCCTCGGGGGACACCACCGTGATCGCCGCTCAGGCATACTCGGGAGGCTTCGTTGACGACTTTATCTTCTTCGTCGCGCCCAACGCCTTCGGTGAACCGTCGCTTTACAGGCTCCGGGTCTCCAATTCCGCGGGTGGTCCCTTCGTTGCTGAAGAGCTCGTCCCCAACGTCTCCAACTTCCAGGTCTCCCTGGGCTGCGACATCGACGTCGACGGCGACGTCGAGGGGGCGGAGTGGTTTCTCAGTGAAGACAACCCGGCAGCACCCACGGCCACCCAACTCGCCGGCCTGCGCGAGGTTCGCATGTCGGTCGTCAGCCGCACACAGGATCCGGATCGCGGGTGGACAGCCTCGCCCGACATGCCCGAGAATGCTCCCGACATCAGCGGCGCCGAGCTCCGGTTCCGCTATCGGCCGATCACCGTGCGCGTTGCCCTGCGTAGCCACCCGCAGCTGAGACGGTAGGGAGGACCGCGTGCAGCACTCCAAAGTAGAATTCGTTCACCCCGCCGAGCAACCAAGGCACGAGCGCGGCGCAGCCCTGTTCGTCGCACTTGCACTGATCATCCTCCTCACCTTTCTCGGTCTGGGGCTCTTGACGCGCAGCTTCATGGCCAGCCGCATCGCCGGCCTCGAGCGCTGGCCGGCGATGACCTTTTACGCCGCCGACAGTGGCATCAACGCAGCCAGGGCCCGTCTGCGCGTGCGTCGGGTCGATGGCTTCAACATGACCGTCCAGGACATGCGCGGCCCCGATGGCACCGCTACCGGGCAGGGAATCGGCGTTAACGTCAGCCCGTTGACCATGACCGGGCCGCCAAGACCGGACATCGGCAGCCAAGGAGGCGGCGGACAGGGAGGCAGCGACCCCCTGTACGTCGTGTTCTACCAGGGCAACAGCGACGGCCTGCACACCGCAACCCAGAGCCACCGCAACATCACCGCCACGATGAGCATCGGCCCGATTCCGCTCGCCGTACCCGAAGACATACCGTGACCGCCACCGCACCCGCCATGAACATGATACTGGAGAGACACCCGATGAAGGTTCGCGTCCTGACATTGGTCGTTGCCCTGACGATAGTTTTCTTTGCGTCAACCGCGATGGCGGAGAACCTTCTCGTCTTGACGGACGGCTCGACCATCTCGGTCGCCGAGATGACGGTGCGGGGGAGCCGCGTCGAAGTTCTCCTGCCCGGCAGCGACCAGCCCGTCGCCTACACGATCGGCGATATCGACCTGGAGGCTTCCGGGCTAGCGCCCGAACAGGCCCCGACGACCTTTTCGTCCGCTCAGAAATTCCTTCGCGGAGGCTTCGAAGCCGCCATCGCAGCGCCACCCGGCGAAGAGGAGGTTGTGACGATCACCGACCAGGACGTGGGGCACGTGCGCAAGCCAACGCCAGACGAAGAGGACGAGGCTGAAGACGACACGACACCCCCCGCCGAAGTGACCTCGCTGCTGGTCTCCAACCTGCAGCGCCAGACCTCGCCCAGCGGAGTGCTCACTGTCACCGGCACGGTCACCAACAGCGGTACCGTTTCCGTAACGGCGATCGCCATCACTGGTGACGCCCAGGACGGGAACGGGGCGAGCCTCGGACGTGGGACGACGGGCATCTCTTTAACTCTCGCCGCCGGCGAGGCAGCGGAGTTTTCGATCAACATCCCGGTCAACGGCACCGTCAGCAATGTCAAGGTCACCGCCGTTGCGGCGCTGTCCGAATTTTCGTTCGAACCCGTTGCCACGCCTGGGGCAGACGAGGAGGACGAAGACCAGTTCGACGCCGTTTCCGACGAATAGAGAACCAGCACAGGACGACTTCAGGCCGGCGACCGGTTAGAATCCCCGGATGACTACGAGTCGCGAACCCCACGGCAAAATCGGTGTACTGACAAGCGGCGGCGACGCCCAGGGAATGAACGGCGCCCTCCGCGCCGTTGTTCGAAGCGGCCTAGAAGCGGGATGGAACGTCACCGCTATCCGTGAGGGCTACCAGGGCCTGGTCAACGGCGGCGAGTTCTTTCGAACCATGACCTGGGACAGCGTCGGCGGCATCCTCCACCGCGGTGGCACCATCATCGGCACTGCGCGCTGCCCAGCCTTTTATGAACGTGAAGGTCGCCGCGAAGCCGTGCTCCATCTCATCGAGCACTCGATCGACCGCCTCGTCATCATCGGCGGCGACGGCAGTCTGACCGCCGCCGCAATCCTCCATCGCGAGTGGCCCGAGCTCGTCACGGAGCTGGTCACCGAGGGTCGCCTCGACGCCGACGCAGCGCAACGTTACCCGGCACTCGGCATGGCCGGCCTGGTCGGCTCCATCGACAACGACATGGTCGGCACCGACATGACGATCGGCACCGATACCGCCCTCCACCGCATCACCGAAGCGATCGACGCCCTCGGCAATACCGCAGCGTCGCACCAGCGCACCTTCGTGGTTGAGGTCATGGGCCGCAGGTGCGGTTACCTCGCGGTGACGGCCGCCCTCTCGGGCGGCGCGGACTGGGTCCTGATCCCGGAACGTCCACCCGAAAGCGACGACTGGGAGACGGCGATGATCGAAAGCCTGCGTGCCGGCAGGCAGGCCGGGCGGCGCGACAGCATCGTGATCGTCGCCGAGGGCGCACAGAACCGCCGCGGCCGTCCCATCACCGCCGAGTACGTCAAGGGCATCCTCGAGCATAAGCTCGACGAGGAGGTCCGGTTGACGATCCTCGGCCACGTACAGCGCGGCGGCCGCCCGTCGGCCTTTGACCGCACCATGAGCACGCTGCTCGGCCACGCCGCCGTCGAACACCTCATCACGGCGGTCCCGGAGGCGGAACCGGTGCTAGTCGGCCTGAAGGCCAACCGTATCCATCTCGCTCCCCTCACGGCCTGTGTCGAGGACAATCTGAAAGTGGCACGGGCCATCAAACAGCACGACTACGACGAAGCCATGCGCCTGCGAGGGCGAGGGTTTTCCGACACAATCGCCACTTTGGACACCCTCCAGCGCTCTTTGCAGCGTCCGAGGCGAACGAATCAGAAGCGACTTCGCCTGGCCGTCCTGACCGCCGGCGGGCCGGCGCCCGGCATGAACACTGCAGTGCGCGCCGCTGTGCGTTTCGGCCTCGATCTCGGGCATACGATGTTTGGCGTGCGCGACGGTTTCGCCGGCCTCATCTGCGATCGTGTCGAGGAGTTCGGCTGGATGTCGGTCAACGGTTGGGCGAGCGTCGGTGGCTCGGAGCTCGGCACCTCCAGGCGTATTCCTGGCGAAGGCGATATGGCCGGTATCTCCTACACGCTCATGGAGCACAAAATCGACGGCATCCTGATGGTCGGCGGGTGGTCGGGCTATGCCGGCGCCCACGCCATGCTCGATGAGCGCGAGCATTGTCCAGCCTTTCAAATTCCGATCGTATGCCTCCCCGCCAGCATCAACAACAATCTACCCGGTTCGGAGCTGTCGATCGGCGCCGACACCGCCCTCAACTCGATCGTCGAGGCTCTCGACAAGATCAAGCAGTCGGCGGTCGCTTCGCGACGTTGCTTCGTCGTGGAGGTCATGGGCCGGCACTGCGGTTATCTGGCCCTGCTCGCCGGCCTCGCTTCTGGGGCGGAGCGTGTCTACCTGCATGAGGAGGGTGTCACCCTGGCCGATCTCAAGGCCGACGTCGACGAGCTCGTCGAGGGCTTTCGCAAGGGCAAACGCCTCGGCCTGATGATTCGCAACGAGCAGGCCAACCCCTGCTATACCACCCAGTTCATGGTCAGCCTCTTCGAGGAGGAGGGAGGCGCCCACTTCGACGTGCGCCAGGCCATCCTCGGCCACCTCCAGCAAGGCGGTGACCCGACGCCTTTCGATCGAACCCACGCGACGCGCCTCGCCAAGCTGTGCGTCGACCGATTGATCGCGGAGGCCATGTCCGGAGCCGACGGCCTGCTCTCGGTCGGCCTCGAGCAGGGAAAGATCGTATTCCATGATCTGCATGATCTGCCGGCCCTCGCCGATGCGGAGTACCAACGCCCAATCCACCAGTGGTGGATGGACCTCAGGCCGGTGGCTCGGGTGCTCGCGCAGTCCGGCCCGAGTTGATATCTTTGACATCGCCGAAACCACAACCATTCCTTTTATTCGCCGTCATCGCTGTCACTCGAAACAAGAACAGTGCTCGAGAGGGCGATGACGGCGAATAAAAGGATCAGGAGAAAATGCCACTATCTGGCCCTGCCGGTGACCTCACGCGGCGCCTGGCAGACATCGAGAATCCAATTGCCGTTGCTGTCCAGCTCCGGCTGCGCCTTGATCTCGCAGTAATCAGGGATCTGGTTGACGTCACAGTCTCGGAGTTCCCCAGAGCTGATATCGGCCACGTCATCAACACCGTTGCCGTCGCAGTCATAAGGTCCGATGCGCATGTGGTAGACGTCCTGCTCGCGATTGAAGGTGGCTGCGAAGGCGAGGTCGGCGCCAACGAGGTCGGACCGCATGTGGAAGTAATCACCCATCTTGTCCTGGCGCGGCCAACCCGCATGACTGTTGAACGACGGCGTCACGGCGACGGGAGTCGCCCAGGTGAACCCCCCATCGTGCGAGGAGGTGTAGTAGATCTCACCCTGGTAGGACGGGAAACGGGCCAGGCTTTCGATCCAGATCACGTCGATGCGGCCGTTGGGGGCGACCGACATCGTGCCGAACCACTGCCACGCCCCACGATCGTCGGCGTAGGGTCGCACGACCTCCGACCAGCTCTCGCCCGCGTCTTCCGAGCGGATGAAGTGCACATCCTGTGGATCGGTACCCGGCGGGTCGACCGAGCTCAGGAGGTAGAGATTGCCCCGGTTGGGACCATCCGAGGTATCGACTCCGAGCCAGACCTGACCGAGCAGGCCGACCGGGTTGGGGGTGGCCATGTTGCCGTTCCCGGTTCCTTGTCTGCCGCCGAGGGGGGCAACAAAGATCTCGAAGGTCGGCTCATCGACGAGGGGGTCCTGGGCATCGATCGAGCGCAGGACGACGAATGTGCTGAGCTCGAAGCTCGCGTTGCCGGCAAGGTAGACCTCGCCCTCCGGCCCGATGGCCAGTGTTCCCCATATCGGAGCGGGGTGAAGAGCGATCGGCACGGAGAAGGTCAGACCCCCGTCGGTAGACCGGCTGAAGATCCGCTCCCCCCACACGTTGGAGGCCGTACTCCAGCTCTCGTAGATGTTGCCGTGCCCGATACCTTCGCTACGATCAATGGCGATCCACACCTTGTCTCCACCGTAGGCGGGCCGTGGCCCAGCCCAGGTCTGCCCACCGTCTTCGGAGCCGAAGAAATCGGCCAGTAATTGACCGCCTGGAACCGCCAAGCTGTTGTAGAAGAAAGTGCCGTCGGAATCGGCTTCGAGCACCGGATCGGATCGGAAGACCCCGTCGTTGAGCACCGACGCCGTCCATGTGCGGCCGCCGTCAACCGACATGGCAACTCCGGCTTCGCGGTGGTTGGAAGACACGGAGTCGAACTGTCGCCACCCGATGACCATTCGATTCGGCGCCGTCGGATCGACGGCGATCGAGGGCTCGTTGGCCGCATCGCCGGAGATGTTATAGCCGCCTTCACCGACGTTGACCTGAATGCTCGTGAACCCGTTGCGCTCGACCACGTCTGCCGTCACGAACGGCACGTACCCCAGCTTCGCCGGCGTCACTGCCGCCGGCGGATCGTCCGGACGCTCGTCGTGCATGGCGAGAATCGCCTCTTCATCGAGGGACTGCGCAACTACTACGGTGGGAAAGACCACCAACAACATCATCATGGCTTTCGTCATCACCGGGCCTCCTGACATCCTGTACGTAGAATACAGGGCTCGAGGTTCGATATTGCCCCTGTCACGCCAGAAGCGGCCCCATACCTCGAGGTGGTATCGGGTACACTCGTTGGGAGGTTATTGGAGGACTGAGCATGACGGCGCTGTGGTTAGGGATCATTGTCATCGCCTGCCTCGTCAGCATCGCGGCCGGCGTGTGGCTCCTTGTTCTCGCCTTCCGGGAGAACGTCGGATGGGGCCTCGCATGCCTCTTCATTCCGTTCGCCGCACTGGCTTTCGTTCTCAAGTTCTGGGACGAAGCGAAGAAACCGTTCCTCTACAGCCTCGCGGGCAGTGGCCTGGCCATCATTGGCATGGTCGGATACTCCGTCTCCACGGTCAACGCCGATCTCGGAACCTACAGCGATCTGAGCGGTTCGATGTCTTCAGACAACCGTCCCCTGTCTGCCGCATTCGACGTCGAGCCCAGCTACAACCCGGACCCTCTCGAGAGCGAAGACAGCGAACCTGTTGGCGGGAGCGAGCCGATCGACGACGCCGAGCCGGTCAACGACGCCGGACCTGAAGAGCTCGAGATCGATCTCGAGTCTTTCGAAATCGACGACCCACCCAGTCCTCAGCCGGAAGCCGAAGATCAGCCGCGGCGCTCTTACGCCCAGGACAAGACCGTCGTCATACCCGTGTCGCGTCTTCACACGATGGTCGGCGAGGTGGTAAGGCTCGAGCTCTCTACGGGTCAGAGGATGGCAGTACGCGTCGAGGCCATCGACGATCATACGGCGCGCGTACGGCACAGGGTCGGCGGTGGCTCCGTTGCCTATACCATCGATCTCGACCACATCGTGGAGGTTCGAGTCCGCAAAGAGAAATGACTTTCGAAGGCCGATACTGGTCCCCTCTCGACGACGGCCGGGTTCGATGTGAGGTCTGTCCGCGGCGTTGCCGCCTCAAGGATGGTCAGCGTGGCCTGTGCTTCGTCCGCCAGGCCCAAAACCAGACCATCGTGCTCACGACATACGGCCGGTCCTCGGGATTCTGTATTGACCCGATCGAGAAGAAACCTCTCAACCACTTCCTGCCCGGAACCCCAGTCTTGTCCTTCGGGACTGCCGGCTGCAACCTGGTCTGTCGTTTCTGTCAGAACTGGAGTATCTCGTCGAGCCGTGATGCCGATACCCTCGCCGAGTACGCCTCGCCCGAGACCATAGCCCGAGCAGCAGCCGCGACCGGTTGCCGCTCGGTCGCTCTGACCTACAACGACCCGGTGATCTTCCTCGAGTATGCGGTCGACGTCGCCATCGCATGCCAAACGAAGTCGGTAAAAACGGTGGCTGTCACCGCCGCCGAGATCAATCCTGCCCCTGCGCGCGAGTTCTTCTCCGTGATCGACGCCGCCAACGTTGACCTGAAGGCATTCAGTGACGACTTCTACCGGAGGTTCTGCAGCGCCAGGCTCGCGCCGGTGCTCGAAACCCTCGAGTACCTGGCCCACGAAACCGACGTGTGGCTCGAGATCACGACCCTGCTCATTCCCGGAGAGAACGACTCCGATCAGGAGCTCAACAGGCTCTCCGCGTGGGTAGCCGAGCGGCTCGGGCCCGATGTTCCGCTGCATTTCACTGCCTTTTCCCCCAGCTTCAAGCTCCAGGATCACCCGCCGACTCCTCTCGAGACACTGCGCAGGGCGCGCCGAATTGCTCTCGAGAACGGCTGCAACCACGTCTACACCGGCAACGTGCACGACCCGGAGGGGGACGCCACAACCTGCTCTCACTGTGGGGCAACCCTTATTGGACGCGACTGGTACCGCCTCACCACCTGGAACCTCACCGATGACGGTCACTGCCTATCATGCGGCGCCCCCTGCCCGGGCCGATTCGACGGACCTCCAGGCACCTGGGGCGCAAGGCGTCAGCCCGTCCGCCCGGCAGACTTCGAGTAGTGCCTAAAGCACGAAGATCCAGCGCGGCCATCCACTATGGCCGGGTTGGACTCTTCTCACCATGCGCGCGATAATGCTGTTGCAATAGCTGGGCCGTTTGTCTCGGCCTGCGTAAGGATGCTCATGAAAACCAATCGACCCCAAACCACCCCCGCGACCGACTGCCCCGATTCCGGCACCGGTTATTCTCCGACCGCACACAGGAAGCGGGCTCTCCTCCTTCCGAACTCGAAGCGCGACGGCGGTCGCCGGTTCACGGCGGTCGCCTCGGTTTTCCTGATTTTCGGGTCTGTCTGCTGCGCAACGGGCAAGGTCGATGAAGACGCCTCGCCTCCTCCCACGACCTCGGCGGAGGCCCCGGCCGCACAACCGACCACGGCCCCGGCGATGGAAGGCAGAGCGATCCGCGAAGGCGCCTTCGGTCCGGGACTGAACCCGAGCGGCGAAATCGTCAAACTCAACCTGACCCAGCAGGACGTCAACGATGCCGACCTCTCCGAGATCGCCGCCAACCACCCCAAGCTTCAGATCCTGCTCCTCGGTGGCAAGCCGATCACCGACAGCGGTCTGATCCCTCTACTCAACTTAGAGGACCTGTGGTGCTTGGGCCTGAACCGGACGCAAATCACCGACGACGGCATTCAACTCCTCGCCGAGCACCTTGACCTCAGAATCCTCTATCTGGCCGATACCGCAGTCACGGACGCCGGCCTGCGTTATATCGAGGTTTTCAAAGACCTTGAGACGCTGGTGCTTTCAGATACCGCCGTCACCGACGAAGGCGTCA
>CAZCEX010000036.1:0-15568 GCA_964497785.1 uncultured Thermoanaerobaculia bacterium
CATCCTTTCTTTTTCGTGATCGATTCAGTGGTGGCCGAGCTGAGGACGTCCGAAATCGACGAGCCTCAATCCGGGGCGGTTCCATCCGCCTACCAACCCGAACGGCGGCACAGGGGGGCCACTCACTTTTGACTGGTAACTGAATACCTTCATGAGCAAGACCCGTGCCAGGATCCCGCCAATCTCCGAATATCTCCGCAAGTCTTTTGTTCAGAGCAATTCAACGAACCGCGCGGGCTCACCATAGAGCCCGGGTGTCTCGTTTGTCGTGAGACACTCCACCAGTGGGCCACAATCTACGGCTTATGATATGGTCCACTAGACCGTTCCTAACAATAACTATTCAAACGACTTGGGTAGCGCATCATGAGAGACGTCAGCAGATGTTGCAGTGTCTCAGACTGTCTCCGAGACACTGATACTGATCTGGCGCCTTGTGTATCCTTGACCGACAGGGGATCTACGCCCCGTTTCTTGACCAGTAAGAATCTGCAAACCCGCCTAAAATTCTCTCAAACGACTCTCCGAAATCCATCCACCCTCCATGCACTACACACTCCTAGCGGCGCCGTCGAGGTTATGGAGGTGTTCGTTTTCGAACACCTGGTTCCCATGAGCGGACAGGCTTGGCCTGTGAAACCCGTGAACTGCCTTGTGTAAGTGGCACCGGGCTTGCAAATGGTCAAACCGGATCTAGGCAGAGGCGGTGATCTTGATGACAGTGATGGATATTGCACGGGAAGGAGCGGCTGATAGGCGTCGTCGGCAACGGTGGATTTCAGTTATTGGTTTCTCCGTTGTCGTGATCGCGATAAGCGTCTTTGTCTGGAATCTCGATCCGGCGGCACCGTCGGTTGACCGGGCCACTGTTTATCTGTCGACGGTCGAACGGGGGGCGATGCTGCGGCAGGTCCGTGGCCACGGCAGCCTGGTTCCGGTCGAATCACGTTGGATCCCATCTCAGACCAGGGGCCGCATCAATGCGATCAACCAGAAACTCGGCGCCAGAGTCGAGGAGCAGACCGTCATCATCGAGCTCTCGAATCCCGAGGTGGAACAGGCCGCGGTTGATGCTGATGCTTCATTGTTGCGCGTGCGGGCCGAGTTGGCGAGCCTGCACATGATGCTCGGCATCCAGGAGCTCGATCGACAAACCGAGGTGGTCTCACTCGAAGCGGAAAACGAAGAAGCCCGACTGAGGGCTGCTGCAGATCGAGCGCTGGCTAAAAAGGGATTGCTTGGAGACATTCAGCTTCAACTTTCCGAACAGAGAGTGACGACTCTCGAGAAAAAGTATGCTTTTGCAGAGCGTCGTTTGCAGCTGACGATCGAAGCGAATGCTGCTCAGCTCGACGCGAAACGGGCCGAGGTCGAGCAAGTGCGCACCCGCGCTCAGTTGAGGGAAAGTCAGCGGGACGCACTCCTCGTTCGGGCAGGAGTTGCCGGGGTGGTCCAGGAGATTCCATTCGAGGTTGGCGAAGAAGTTGGCCCCGGCGCCAATCTTGCGATGGTTGCGGAACCCGCCCGCTTGCGAGCCGAGGTGCGCATTCCGGCGACTCAAGCAGCAGAGCTGAGACTTGGTCAAATCGCCCACGTTGATACCCGCAGCGATGTGATCGAAGGAAAGGTCTCGCGTATTGATCCGAACGTCCGGCAAGGGACCGTGCTCGTCGACATCGAGCTCGAAGGGCAGTTGCCGCCGGGAGCACGACCCGATCTGAGCATCGAGGGTCGCATCGATATCGAGATGCTTGACGATGTGCTCTTTGTCGATCGGCCATCAGCGGGAGCCGCTTTCGACAGGGTTGATCTCTTTCGCCTGGATTCCGACGATAAGACTCTCGACCGCGTGGGGGTTCAGCTCGGTCGGGCATCCGTGCGTTCGATCGAGGTGGTCGAAGGCCTTCGCGAAGGAGACCAGATCATTGTTTCAGACATGCGCAGGTATGGCGAGTACGATCGCCTTCAATTCAAGTGAACAACACAAAAATGAGAGGTTCGCTATGAGTGAGAATGCTCTGATCAACATGGAAAACGTCAAGAAGGTCTTTCTGACGGAAGACGTCGAAACACGAGCGCTGGTTGGTGTCGATATCAAGATCCACGGCGGCGAGTTCGTCACCATTGAAGGGCCCTCCGGTTGTGGGAAAACGACGCTTCTGTCGCTGATGGGTCTCCTGGACAGCCCGACTGAAGGTCGTTATTGGCTCGGCGGTGATCCGGTCGAGAATCTTTCGAATTACGAGCGCGCCCTATTTCGCAACCGGATGGTGGGATTCATATTCCAGAGTTTCAATCTCATCGGTGACCTGACGGTCTTCGAGAATGTGGAGCTGCCGCTGACATATCGTGGCGGGGCCGGAGCGAGGCGAAGAGCACTGGTGCAGGAGGCTCTCGAGCAGGTCGACATGGGAAGTCGTTGCAACCACTACCCGGCTCAGCTCTCGGGTGGTCAGCAGCAGCGGGTGGCTGTGGCGCGCGCTCTCGTCGGTGACCCCCAGGTGCTGTTGGCGGACGAACCTACCGGAAACCTCGATTCGCGGAACGGAACCCTGGTCATGGATCTTCTGAAGACGCTGCACGGTCGCGGAACCACTGTTTGCATGGTGACGCACGATCCCCGCTATCACGCTTTCGCGGAACGTACGATCCATCTCTTTGACGGCCATATTGTTGATGAGAATGTGCACTAGGTAAAACAGCGTGAGACAAAGGTAGAATCATCCTGATGAGCCCGAACAAATCGCGTCCACCGCGAGTTCTGATCGCGGATGATCAACCGGATCTTCTTGATGCCCTTCGTTTGTTGTTCAAACCGGAGGGCATCGCTGTTGATACCGTTACGAGCCCGGCGGCGGCCCTGCGTGCAGTATCTGAAGATAGTTTTGATGTGGCTCTCGTGGACCTCAACTACACCCGCGACACAACTTCCGGCGAAGAAGGCTTGGACCTGGTTGCCGGGCTGCGTGCCCTCGATGGTGACCTGCCGATTGTCGTGATGACGGCGTGGGGCAGCGTCGAGGTCGCGGTTGAAGCGATGCGGCGGGGCGCTCGTGATTTTGTGCAGAAACCTTGGGAGAACGATCGTCTGCTGACGATTGTCCGCAATCAGATCGACCTGGCTCGCGCTCTGCGGCGTGGGCGGCGCCTCGAAGCGGAGAACCGCCTCCTTCGGGCGCCGGGCGAAATCGACTTCATCGCAAGTTCCCGTGTCATGCAGCCTGTTCTGGCGATGATCAGCAAGATCGGTCCCTCAGATGCCAACGTACTGATCACCGGGGAACATGGTACTGGCAAGGATGTTGTCGCACGCGCGATGCACCGGGTTTCGCAGCGGTCCGAGCAGCCGCTTGTCATCGTCAATCTCGGCGGATTGCCCGACGGGCTCTTTGCGTCCGAGATGTTCGGCCATGTCAGGGGCGCCTTTACAGACGCAAAGGCGGATCGCATCGGCCGTTTCGAGGCGGCGGATCAGGGAACCCTCTTTCTCGATGAGCTGGCCAACGTGCCCCTGGGAGATCAGACAAAGCTACTGCGCGTTATCGAGACTGGGGAGGTGGAGCGCATTGGCGAGTCGCGTTCGCGCACGGTGGATGTGCGACTGCTCTCTGCGACGAACGCCGATCTCAGGACCGAGGTCGATTCGGGGCGCTTTCGCGAAGATCTTCTTTTTCGTCTGAATACCGTGTGTATCAAGCTGCCTCCGCTGCGGGATCGGAACGAAGATATTTTGCTTCTGGCACACCATTTTCTCGGCCTCTTTGCCACTCGTTACCGAATGGACGTGACGGGGTTTGACGGAGCCGCGAGTAGAGCCCTTGAGCAGCACAGCTGGCCCGGGAACGTGCGTGAGCTGGCCCACACCGTCGAGAGGGCAGTTCTCATGGCTTCGGATAACGAAGTGCGCCCGGTTGACCTCGGGCTTGTCGAACCGCACGACCAACCCAACAGCATCGATGACATGACCTTCGAAGAGGTCGAGCGTCTTTTGGTGACAAAGGTTCTCAAACGCCACAAAGGCAATGTTTCTCGTGCCGCTGAGGCACTCGGCATCAGTCGAAGCGCCTTTTATCGGCGCCTGCAGAAATTCGGGCTGTGACGCGTCTGCGGCTGCACGACAAACTCTCAATGGTTGCCCTCTCGGCGGCGCTGCCGGCGGTGGCTGTGGCGCTCTACTTCGTTTGCGGTAGTAGCTTCCAGAAGCGATGGATCTACTTCCTTTCCGCCTTGATTCTCGTGCCGTGGGTTGTTGGAGCGTGGTGGCTCCGCGATCGGCTGGTCTATAGCCTGCGCAGTGTGAGCAATCTCGTCACTGCAGTTCGTCAAGGCGATTTTACGGTCCGTGGACGCTCGGGCGGCAGGGACGGGTCGTACGGCAGCCTCGTTCATGAAGTGAACGAGCTCATAGACGCGCTGCAAGCGCAGAGACTCGATGATGTTGAGGCTGTCTCCCTGCTGCGGAACGTGCTGGGTGAGATCGATGTTGCCGTTTTCACCTTCGACGATGAGCAGCGTTTGACGATGCTCAACGGCGCAGCGGAGCGGGCTCTCGCAAGAACAGCAGCAAACTCGGTGGGGCTCGATGCTCGAGAGTTGGGTTTGGGGGAATGTCTCGATGGCGCGGCCGAACGCACGATCGCACTCGCCCTGCCCGGCGGCAACGGGCGGTGGGAACTTCGTCGTGGCATGTACCGCCACCTCGGCCGACCGCGACGGCTTGTTGTGCTCTCCGATGTCAGCAGGACCCTGCGGGCGGAGGAGCTGGCAGCTTGGAAACGACTGATCCGGGTGATGAGCCACGAGCTCAACAACTCTCTGGCGCCGATTCGTTCGCTCGCCGACAGCCTCAGTCGACTCACGACCCGTGATCCGCGGCCCGAGGGTTGGCAGGATGACCTGGCCACCGGTCTGCGTGTGATCGGGCGGAGGGCGGAGGCTCTCAATCGTTTTGTCACAGCGTATGCGAAGGTCGCAAAGATGCCGGAACCTCGCCGCGAGCCGGTGGTGGTAACAGACCTGGTCGAGCGTGTCACCGGGTTGGAAAAACGTATGCCGATTGTTGTGCGTCCCGGTCTAAAAGTCACACTGCACGCCGATCGTGATCAGCTCGAACAGCTGCTGATCAACCTGGTCAACAACGCAGTCGATGCGAGCGTTGAGACCGGCGGTGAGGTGGAAGTTACGTGGCACATCGAGCGCGACCGACTGGTGCTTCTCGTTCGTGATGAGGGCCTCGGACTGGCCGAGACGGCCAACCTCTTTGTACCCTTTTTCAGCACTCGGACCCAAGGCACCGGAATTGGCCTGGTTCTGTGTCGGCAGATCGCCGAGGGCCATGGAGGCGGGATCACACTCAAAAACCGCGACGACCGTCGAGGGTGCGAAGCACGAGTCGAGCTGCCGTTGAGCTGAGAGGGTCGATATTTTCGCAGAAGGATGCTATTGAATAATGTTGGCCAAGGGCATCCCACAAATCAGGTCGATGCCCACTGCAGCGGCGTGAATCTGAACCGCGAAGACGCGAAGGGCGCAAAGAAAAACTATAGCTCATTAAGACCAAACTTTGCGCTCTTGGCGTCTTTGCGGTTCAATTCCCTGTATGGCCTTCTGGTCACCACTCACGATCAATCTGACTCAGGTGTAGCGGTTTGATGTTGGCTATATGCGAAGGGCGTTCATGGGATCGATTCGGCTGGCACGGAGGGCCGGCAGCAGAGTTGCGATGAACGTTGTTGCGGTGACCACCAGGCCGATCAGGAATACGTAGAGAATGCTGACGGTGCCGATTCCGTAGAGCTGAGATCTGAGCACCAGAGCGAAGAACGACAACAGGCCGATGCCGACGCCGATTCCGATTGCCGTCAGCGTCATGCCTTCTCGAAGTACCATGACCAGTATTCGGCTGCGAGGCGCGCCAAAAGCCGCTCGGATGCCGATCTCTCGTGTGCGTCGCGCCACCTTGTGAGACATCGTGCCGAAAATTCCCGTCATGGCGAGCAGAACGGCGATGACCGCGAAAAGACTGACCAGGGTTGCGACAAAATGGCGCGCACGGGTTGCTTCAGCGAGAACCTGAGCCATGGTTCGGGCTTGCGCAAGTGGAAGATCGTCGTCGATCTCCAGCACCTGCTTCTGAATCATCGCTACCAGTGTTGACGGTTGCTGTTCGGAGCGAACGATCAAATGGGAATCGCCATTGGGCTGGATATGAAATGGTGCGTAGATTTCGGGTAGCGGCCGCTGGGCCGGGCCCCACTGAGGTACGCTGGCAACAACCCCGACCACGGTGGCGGTCCAGTCTGAATTTGCTGAGTTTGGAAACAGGACCTGCCCGAGCGCATCCTCGCCCGGCCAGCATCGGTCAGCGAGAGCCTGATTGACGACGACAGCTCGCTGCTCGTGTGTGCCCTCCTGCTCTTCGAATATCCGGCCGGCGAGAAGAGGAATGCCCATTGCTTCAAAATAGCCGGGACTGACCCACGACTGTTCGACGAGGCGACGGCGGGTTTGAGGGTTGAAACTCTCTCCTTCAATGAGGATTTCGCGGTTGGTTCCGCCTTCGAGTGGAAGCTTCGTGGTTACGGCGGCCCGTTCGACGCCGGGAAAAGTTTCAAGACGTTCAATCAGCTCTCGCCAGAAGAGCAGCTTGTGCTCATCGGTTTCGTGACGGGGGCTGTCAAGGGCGATTCTGCTCGTCAGGACCTGCTCAGTGTCGAAGGCATACTCCCCGTGGAGTACATTCTTGTAACTCGTGAAGAGTAGGATTGCCCCGGTGGCGAGCATAAAGGCGACGGCTATCTGGGTTATCGCCAGGAAGCGAAGCAGAGTGTGGCGTCGTCGGTCGAGCGTGACAGTGTTCGAACCTTCCCTTACAACAGAAGCGACGTCCGTTCGTATTGCCGTCAGAGCGGGTGCAAGCCCGAATACGATACCGGTCAGCGCTGTCAGGACAAGGGCGAAGAACAGCACTCCGGCATCGATTGTGATGCCTTGAACTCGTGGAGCTTCGGGGGGAATGAAGGCTCTGATCAGGTCGATGCTCCAGACTGCCAGGACCATGCCTGCGACGCCGCCCAAGAAAGACAACAACGCGCTCTCGGTGAGGAACTGGGCCGCCAGGCGACGCCAGGTGGCGCCGATACATCCACGCACGGCGACCTCGGTGCGCCGGTCCGCGCTACGGGCCAAAAGCATGCTCGCGACATTGGCGCAGGCGGTGAGCAGTACGAACCCGACTGCCGTCATCAGGATCAAAAGGTGTACAGCCACACCTTCGACGACCTCGACCACGAAGGGTTTGATCCAGACCTGGCTGCGGGCGTTCGTTGTTGGGTATTCGGATTGCAGGCGGGAAGCGATGGACCTGATTTCTGCTTCGGCTTGACGCCAGGAGACCCCTTCGTTCAGACGTGCGACTGCAAGTGCCCAGTGCCACCCGCGGGTCGCCCCGGGCAAGACCGTGAAGGGTGTCCAGAGTTCGATATCCCGACCCTCCGTCCAGGCTGTGTAGTACTCGAAGCTCGCAGGCATGATGCCGATGATTTCATACGGCGTCGAGTTGATTCTGACGCTCTGGCCCAGGACGGCCGGGTCGGAGCCGAATCGTCGTTGCCAGAGTGAGTGCGACAGCACAACGAGCTTCAATCCGGATTCGACCTCATCCTCGCTGAACAGGCGTCCGTGGGCGGGTGGCACGTTCCACAAGGTCATGGCGTCGGATGTTGCGGAAACGCCGGTAACCCGCTCGGGCGCCTCACCACCAAGGTTGAATGAGCGGGGGTGTTGAAGACCGAAGGCTTCGAAGCATTCGCTCTGCTCGCGAATGTCGACGAAGTTCTGGTACGCAAAGGGCTGGGTCCCCCGACCGCCGACGGGAGTTTCCCAGACCTGGACCAGGCGATTCGGATCTGGATATGGCAGGGGCTCGAGCAGCAGAGCCTTGAGCACGCTGAAAATCGCGACGTTCGGACCGATGCCGATGGCCAATGTCATGATGATCAGCAGGGAGATGAGTGGGTGACGTCTGATTTGACGAAAGCCGAATACCAGATCTCGAAGCAGATTCATAACATCCTCCGCCCTGACAAAAAGCAAGAAGCTTGCCGTTTCCTGAAGGCGTTGACCTGGTCTGCAAGATCCTGAAGCGTTCGATACCGGGACTTGAGTGTCCGTTTGCGGGACGACGGCCAAACCGCACTTCTCACCAGGCTACTGACGCTCGCAGCCCACCAACCGCAGCTCGTGTACTGGTTCTCCGGGTAGGAAGGGCGTTGCTTCGCCGTTGACCCATGCCTCGTGGCCGGCGCGGTAGTAGGGCGACAGGGGGTGGCCGCTCTGCCCGCCCGGCATGTGGAAGAGGCCCTGCTCTTCCCGACCCGGTGAGACGGCCATTCTTTCGGAGGCGCCGAAGGTCGGGCTCTGCACGCGCGGCATCTTGGAGTCGCCGGGAAGCTCGACGGGCGCCATGTCCAACCAGCGGCCAACAAGAGGAATGCCGCCGCTCAAGGGGTGGCGGATGCGCACCGTATTGCGGGCGCCCCAGGTGGCCTCGTCGAGGGAGGCGGCCTGCTCGAGAATCTCCGCGAGGGTGTCGTCGAAGACAGCGAGCATGAACTCGCGCCAGCTCGTGGCGCCGGGCGGCAGCAGCTCGGGTGGTTGTTCGTTAATCAGCCGCCACACCGCGGGCTCGACCTGATTGAGTCGCCAGGTCGGGAAATCCGGTTCGGTGGCGAGCACGGCGGTGATGTAGGCGTCGATGAGTTCGTCGTGCAGACTGAGGCGGAATTCACGGACAAGGCGGTAGCCCACCGAGTCGATTGCCGCTCGACCTCCCCAGTCTTCGATGTGCCCGCGGGCGGCGGCCCGTTGCGGGCTGTCCGATGTCGCTTCGTCGTCGAGCACGTTGAGCAGCAGCTCCCGCCAGGGCGTAAGGAAAAGGGCCCGGTCGTCGAGCTGAATGGCCAGCATGTCCTCTTCTGTGGCCGTCTCGAGAGCGAGCAGGTCGTCCCGGATCTGGCCGGCGCGGGCGCCGATGTCGTAACCGCCGTCGCCGATGGCGGCAAGTGCTTCACCGCCCACGACACGTGCGTTGGCGGTCCACAGGCGGCCAACCTCAGGATCGACGATCTTCGGGTAGAGCTCGACCGGCAGCCAACCCTGCCACCCGCATTCGAGGCCCGAGGGCAAGCGGCCGTCGCAGCCCACCCTGTTAGGGATGCGGCCCATGATCGTCCAACCGATACGGCCGTCGGCGTCGGCGCAGACGAAGTTCTGTGCCGGGATACCGCCGGTGGCAGCGATCGTAAGGGCCTCGTCGACATTGCGGGCTCGCTCGAGGTCGAGCATGATGACGTTGACGGCTTCGGGGGAGTAGGCGGTCCAGCGCACGGCCCGCGGCCGGCCGCGGTGGTCCTCGTCGAGGACCGGCCCCCATACGGTCCACCGGAAATCGACCTGATCCTCGGTTCCACCCTTGATATGGATCGCCTCGGTGATGTGCTCGAAGTGTAACCATGAGCCGTCTGGGCCGCGGTAGAGCTGCGGGTCATCGGGGTTGATCTCGAGCTGCACGAGATCAACATAATCGCCGTAGCTGTTGGTGAATCCCCACGCCACCCGGCCCGTGCTGCCGACCACGATCGACGGTGTGCCGGGCAGGGTGACGCCGGTCACGGCTAGGTCGGCGCCGTCCTCACGCCACTCGAAGCGTGCACGATACCAGGTGTTCGGTACCCGCAAACCGAGGTGCATGTCGTTGGCGAAGATGGCGCCGCCGTGCGCAGTGTGCTCCCCTGCAACCGCCCATGAGTTGCTGCCGACGAAATCCGGCGCCTCGCCGTGGGGCTCTTCAGCGGTTGCGGTTGCCGCGTGCCACGGCAGCTCGAGTGGCAGGGGTGGCGTCGTCAAGAGATCGCCGTCGATGGGGGCGTCCCAGGGGCCGCCGATTGGCGTCAGAAAATCGAACCATTCTTGCGGAAGGAGATCGTGAATCAGACCGAGCGCGTTTTCGGTGGCGCCGTCCTCCGGTTGCAGGTCGATGAACATGGACAGCACCGTCAAAGCAGTGTCCTCGGCTGTCCACGCCGCAGGATCAACGCCCAGGAGCAGGTACTCGAAAGGGGGCGCTTCGAGGGCGTCGAGACCTGCGTTGACGCCCTCCACGTAGGCCGCCAACAGGGTTCGTTCTCGAGACTCCATGTTTTGCACGGATGCCTTGGCGACGTTGCGAAAGCGGTGAATACGGATGCTGCGATCCCGAGCGAGCGCCGGCGGGCCGAAGAGTTCCGACAGCTCGCCGGCTGAGGATCGCCGCATGAGGTCCATCTGGAAGAAACGTTCCTGGGCGTGTATGAAGCCGGTGGCACGGGCGACGTCGAGGCGGGTCGAGGCGGTGATGGTGGGCACGCCGAGTGCGTCTCTTTGCACTGTAACCGGCGCTTGCAGCCCCGCCACCTCTCTCACACCGTCGAGTATTGGCAGGCTGGCCCGCAGCTGGGACCACAGCCACAGACCCGCGACCGTCACCACAGCCAGAACCAGGCCGATGAGTATCGTGATCACTCGCAGAACCCTTCTTCGACGGGTGTTTGTCATCCGTTTCTCCTTCGGTTCACCCAGCCACATAGTCCGCGGCTGTCCATTGTGTCATCGTCGAGGGCATGCTGGTTCGGCCAACCGCGAGGCGGGACTGAGGGGGAGTGAATCCACACCCGCTCGGCCTGTCGCGCGACGCACGGGCGAACCCACGGTGATAGGAACCTGCAGCTGGAAGGCCATCGAGTCGCCAACAGCGTCGATCGACACCGTCGCTGAAGCCGGCGTCGGTGGTCGCAGATCGTTGCGCAGAACAACCGTCGCTGTTGTCGGCAGGGTTCCCGAGGTGGGGGAAACCTCGAGCCAGGGTACGTCGGTCGTTGCAGTCCACTGCAGCACGTGTGGCCCGTCCAGGCGCAGCTCGGCAGTTGGCTTCGACGGGTGGATGCTCACCTCGGCGGGGGTGGCGAGGATGTTAGCGGGAATCGCCTCGAGGGCCTGGAGCATGTCGTAGCGACCCGTGCCGCCCGGCCGGTTCTCGACGAGAATGAGCGTTTTCATGTTGTGCCACTCGACCGCCTCGAGCACGGAGGCGTCGATCACCGCTGTCGTGTGCTCTCCGGGCACGAGGTCGTGCTCCAACGGTCTGCGGATCGCCGACCGGACCCAGGTGCCCGAGACCCCGACCGAAGTGTTTTCGTAGAGGATCAGCCACACCGCCGAGTCCTCGCCCTCGCGCAGCGTATTGTGGCCGGTATTGTCGAGTCGCACGTAGGCGCGGATGGTCACTCCGGTACGGCGCCAGAAGGCGGTGACCGTTGCTCGCGGCGCGCGCGCGATCTCGTCGTCGATCATCCTCTGGTACTCCTGCTTATAGCTCACCGGTCCGCTGGAAACGCGGTAGCCGCTGCCGACCATGACCAGCGGCAGGTAGGGCGCGTTGACGCCGGTGGCCCTGAAGCGGTCGATGCGCCCCTGCCTGAAGCGGTCGTAGTCGTACTCAAGGAGCACGGCGCGGCCAGCGAACTCGTTCTGCAGCGAGATCATCGCCGGACCGGCTGCGCTGCAGTAGGCCCCGTTCGGCCGGCCGAAGAACTCCAGTACCGCCAACCGGTCTCCCGCCAGGGCGGCGCTCATGCTGCACAGCACCATCGTCGCGAACGTGGCCACTCGAAGAAACATCACGCCTCCTACACAATCCCAGCCTAACACCCTCGGCGAGGGGCGAGTTCGATCAGTGAGAGTATGAACAACTCAAGAAATATTGGCAGGTTAAGGCGTCTCGAAGGCGCCCGCGTCGGTCGGCACGGTGCGTGCACGACCACGCTGGTCGGCCGGGGAAACAGCAGGTCCCGCGTGGCCGATGGCCGGGCTGCCGGGAAGCAGGCCCATCGTCTCGGTCACTCCACCGTAGGCATTGATTGGCGCCAGCAGCGGCTCCGCCCAAGTCACGCCTGCGGTGGCCGGGATTTCATCGGTGCCGTTGGGGCGTTGGGCAGGCCACTGGATGACGCCGCCACCGTCGGATACGGTCTCGGTGATATTCCAGGACACCCACTGATTGCCGCCGGTATTATCGGCGAGCACGCTATTTCGCAGGGTCAGGGGGGCGCCACCGACGGTGATGCCGCCGCCAAAGCAGACGTCACACGGGGCGTGGTTGTCTACGATCGTGCAGTGGTCGATGAGGATGGGATCGGATGTCGAGAACGCCATCGCACCGCCGAGGCCATCGGTGGCGACGTTTTCGGTGAAGGTGCAGTTGCGGATATCGCCTCGGGTGTCGGGACCGACGAAGAGGCCGGCGAATGCGCGCGCGGTGTTGCTGCGAAAGGTGCTATCGCCGATGAGGATTTCGGCGCCCTGAACATACACCCCACCCGAGTGTTCGTTTGCGCCGGTGCTCTGGTTGCTTTCGATCGTCGATGCGATGAGCTCGAACGTGCCCTCGGCGTAGTTGTCGACCGCGAACAACCCGCCGCCGAAGGCATTGGCCCTATTGCCGGTGACCGTGATGTCGCATGCCGAGAACGACCAGAAAACCCCGTCGATGCCGATCCCACCGCCGTTGCCCCCGTTGCCCGGGTTGCCACCGCTGCCGGTCGCCCGGTTGTCGAGCACATCGCAGCCGGTGAAAACCATGTCGACTGCCTGCAGGGCATAGATCGCGCCGCCGTTGGACCCCAGATTGCGGCGAAAGGAACAGCCCACCAGCCAGAAGGCATTCGGCCCGACGGCGTAGATTGCGCCTCCGCCACTGTCCTGGCCGGAGACAACAGCGACGTTGTCGCGAAAAATGCAGTCCACCAATACCAGATCGACCGACTGCCAGGCACCGCCGCCCTGCAATAGCAGACCGGCGCCGCTGTCCTGGGGAAATGTGCCACCGGTGACCGAACCGTTGGCGACGATCAGGTGTTGCAGGGTGAGCCTGTAGCTTCCGGTCGAAGGAGGGACAACCCGCAACACCCGTATGATTCCTCCGCCGGAAAGCGTCACCACACCGGCGCCGTCGAGCACGGCGTCCCTTGTCACGACGAGTTCACTGATAAGTGTGATCGTCACCGGGTCGCTGCCGACGTCAAAGGTGATGTGACCGCCGGCGTCGAGGGCGGCCTGGATATCGGGGCCCTCAACACTGCCCGGCGTGCCGTCTCCGAGAACAGTCGGCACAGTCAGCTTTACGGCACCGGTCGGCGGGGTGCAGACCGTGAACGGCAGCGGCGGCACGGTCGTTGTCCAGAAACGGGTATCCCCGGTCTCGAAATCGTCCCATACGACGATGTCGGGCAGATTCTGGGCGCCGACCGGGAGGGATATCAGAAGCAGAACTGGTACGACGAAGGCTCGCATGCCTCTACGGTACTGCAGTGCTGACTCAAGGCGTGCGATCGGGGTCACCTCGGCAGGAAGGATCGCTCAGAACGGAAAACCGAGGTAGATCCGGATGGCGCCGTAGTTGGGCCCGAAGCGGTAGCCGACGCCGTACCAGGAGGGCAGCTTGATGCCGAGGGGGCGGGGCCGGGTTGGCCACTCGAAACTCAAGCCCGCCTCAACGAACCAGTCGATCGAGAGCTCGGAGCCGTTCTCAGCTGTCAGAATGAGGTTGTCGAAGTTCCAGCGTGGGAAGACGAAGAGCCCGGCTCTGGGACGGCCGCCTGGGGTCTCGAACCACAAGGGCAATGCCGCGCCGCCGCCGATTTCGAGCGAACCGATGTTGTCGCGAAGATCCCAGTCGTTTGCGAAACCGATCGCGTACCGCAGTCGACCACCGGCCATGAACCGCCATCGTTCGTAGTCCCATGAGGCCGAAGCTCGCGCGCCGGCAGCGGCGATCCAGGCGAGGTCACCCTGCTCCAAGGCGCCAATGGCGCCTGCCTCGACGTAGGGACGGACGAGCCACCTCTCGCCGGCAGGAATGAGCAACTCGATGCCGGGGGTCACGGTTAGAGTCTGCAAACTGCGCACGATGTCGTCGCCTTCGATGTCCTGGAATGCGACGTTGTTCCAGGCGAAGTAGACGGGTACGCGCAGGTTGACGCCGACGCGGCCGTTTTCCGGTGATTTGAGCCGGAAAGGGAAAGGCAGCTTGACGACGGTCGACTCCGCTTCGGCTGCCCCTTCCCCGTCGAAGCCCAACGAAAAGAGCGATGTGTGGTTGAGATCGTCCCACGGTATCGCCTGAGAAACGCCGGTAGATGCGAATACCAAACCCGCCAGGGCCAAAACCAAGGTCCTGGTATACGTGTTCATTCCGACCACGCGCTGGTGTCGCCGCTCTCGAAGCCGTCGCTGAAGATCTCGGCGCCGGCGCTGCCGAGGTTGAAGAAATCCAGAACCCTCTGCATGACGGCCTGGCGAGTCGTGGCCGGGTAGACCGTCTCGAACGGGAAGCCCATGTTGACGACCTGCGAGACCCCGTCGTCTCGACAGATCGCGGCGCCGCCGCCGGTGCCATAGACCAGACACGTCGTGGAGGGTGCTTCGGGGTCGATCACGTCCGGGTACTGCGCCTGGTACGATCCTTGACCGCCGTCGTCGAAGAAGAACGGCCCAAGGCCGTCGAAGACCGACCCGTTGACGCCGCTCACTTCGTAGGTGCCGGCGTCGTCATCGACGTACCGGGCGCCGAGGACCTGACGGTAGTAGAGCTGGTCGTCGACCGACCCGAGGTGGTCGAGGTCCCAGGCGGTCTCGGCGCCGCTGACGAGCAGCTTTCCGCCGCCGGCCAGGTAGGTCGTGACCGCCGCCTGCTCGGCGCTGTCGAAGGTCTCGTCGGCGGTCGACTCTTCGCCGAGCTCCCAGATGAGAGCCGCCCAGGTGGATGGGTCGATTGCAAAACGGCCGTCGATGACGGCGTCGTTCGAGCAGCTGTCGAAACCGAGACCCGAGGATCGCAGGGCTTCGGTGTGCTCGACGAGGTAGCTGGATCGGTTCATTTGATCCAGGTACATTCGGTCGACGGTGCCGCCGAGGTCGGCCTCGTACTGCTCGACGAGCAGGTGCTGGTCGAGGCGGTCGAAGCCGCTGATGAGCAGGAGTCGGGTTTCTTGTGCGTCACGCCGGACGCGCACGGCCAGCGTCTCGGTCGGTAGGGACTCGCCGCCGGTGTTGAGGGCGGTGATGCGCAGGTAGACGACGGCCCCCGGTTGGAATCCGGTCAAGGTCGTGGACGTTCCCGTGACCTCAACGCCTTCGCCGAAACCACGGCCGTTGTCGCTCAGGGCGATCCGGTAGGAGGTGGCGGCGTCGCCGAGCACGCCGCCGGCATCGGTGGGCGGAGGGAGCCAGCTCGCAGTAATCTCGCCCGGAGTGTCTGAACGGGCGGCTGGGGCGAGAGGTGGTTCGGGCAGGAGGTGCACGGGTAGGCCGTCGCGGTCGGCGAAGTACGTGACAATGCCCTGGTAGATGGAACGGGCGAGGAGCTGGCGGAATCGGGGGTGGGCGAGCGCTGCGGCGTCGGTGACATTGTCGTGGAAAGCGACCTCGAGTAGGACCGATGGCATCTCGTTGTTGTACGAGGGGTTGATCTCTC
>CAZCEX010000037.1:0-15551 GCA_964497785.1 uncultured Thermoanaerobaculia bacterium
GCTGTACAACCACATTGAGCAGTATGAGTTGCTGGCGGAGGCATTGGGCGAGGTTCTCGGGTTGCACAAGGGTCGCTAAAGGCCCTCATCCCACGCGCTGGTGTCGCCCTACTCAAAGCCGTCGACGTCTCCGCCACCAGGGACTGCTTCGAGCAGCGCGGTCGCGGGGTCCTGGTCCGGTGTGATGAGATCGTTGATGATAAACAGCTCGGTATCACCGGACATCAGCAGGTCGCCAAGCACAAAAAGTCTCCCGGAGTCCGCGGAGAACAGCGCCTGCCGACAGTCCATAGTCGCGTCGGACGAAACGCCGAGAAGGCGCACGCCTCCGGGCGGGTCCGGCCGGGGCAGCGCCGGAGCAACGAGGGCAGGCGGTCTGCATCGTAGATCGAACCATCCCAGATGCCGTATCGCATGCTCACCTGCGTACCCGACGCGGCTTCGAACTTGGGGTAGGAAAGCTCGTCGACACCGAGGGCGGTTTTCCTGGATCAAGAGTACGGCAGGTGAATGGACGGGCAATGTGCAGATGGGGATCATTGGGACCTGCATCACATTCCCATCAGTCCACCCCCGTTTCCGAGGCGCCAGCGTGTACAAGGTATAGTCATCGGGATGAAAGGTTCGCGACCGAAGGAAGACACGAGGACCCATGGCCCCACCGCTTGAGATCTTCGTCGTATCGGACGCCACCGGCGCCACCGCTCAGGGGGTCGTGACATCGGCGCTCGTGCAGTTCGGGGACGCCGAGTCGACGGTGCACCGGTTTCCCTTCACCCGTACGACCGAGGAGGTCGAGGCGATCGTGGAGCAGGCCGCAGCGTGCAACGGCGTCATCGTCTTCACCTTCGTCTCGGGTGAGCTGAGCGATGCCATCACGACTCTGGGACAAGAGCAATGCCTCGTCGTGGTCGACCTGCTCGGCCCGATGATGAACCTATTCGCGAACAGCTTCCAGCACATCCCGAGCCGCACACCCGGTCTACTCCGCGGCCCCAGTCAGGATGTCTTCCGAGTCGCTGAGGCAATCCACTTCACCTTGCGCCACGACGACGGCCAGGGTATCGACACCCTCGACAAGGCTGACCTCATCATCCTCGGCGTGTCGCGCACCGGCAAGACCCCGACCAGCGTCTTCCTCTCGTGCCGTGAGCTCAAGGTGGCCAACATCCCGATAGTGCGAGGAGTTCCCCTTCCCGACGACGTCGCCACCCTCGAGACGCCGAAGGTCGGATTCAGAATGGACCTCGAGCGTCAGATCCGGGTCAGGTCGGAACGCTCACGCCGCATGGGGGTTCGCATCCCGGGCTACGCCGAACGCGCCAACATCATGGCCGAGATGGAGTACTGCGAGAATCTGTACCGAAAGATCCGCAACATCCACACCGTTGACGTCACTTACCGGTCGGTCGAGGAGATCTCCGACTGGATCACGCACAACGTTCTATAGCCCGATCAGGACTACCCGTTGAGCCAGATTGATCGCGGGTGGCAGCCGCGAGGCAATATAGGGCATTTGAAACGCCAAGACGCAAAGAGCGCAAAGTTTCAATTCAAAAACACTCCGCTGCGGCGAATATCGACCTAATCTGTGGGGATACCCTTGGCCCGCACAACTCACCGATCTTCTACGGCTCCAACTCGTCCCAGATCATCACCTCGAGGCGTCCGTCTGCCGAAGCCATACCCCGGAACATGCCGTTGGTATTGAACTCCATCGCCACCTGCCCGTTGCTGTCGAGCGCGATGACTCCTCCTTCGCCTTTTCGAAGCACGTTGTGGACCACCTCTGCTGCTGCATCGGCGACGCTGAGGTCGGCGTAGTCCATCAGGTCGGCGATCCGTTGCGCCACCCCGTGGCGGATGAACTCCTCACCGGTGCCGGTGCACGAAACCGCACAGGTCCGGTTGTCCGCCCAGGTGCCCGCCCCGATGATCGGCGTATCGCCAACCCGACCGAACTGCTTGCCGGTCAAGCCGCCCGTCGAAGTCCCCGCCGCGAGATTGCCGTCGACATCGAGCGCCAGACAGCCAACGGTGCCGAATTTCTCCTGCTTCTCCCGCATCCGATTCCAGCTCTCCCGCCGGCGCTCGGTGTCGAAATAAGAATTTTCGACCCGCTCGACATCCATCACGTCGGCAAAGGCCTCCGCCCCTTCGGCAGCGAAGAGCACGTGCCGCGAACGTTCCATCACCAGACGGGCCAGCCGAATCGGGTGCTTGACCGTTCGCACCCCGGCCACTGCACCGCAACCTCGGTCAACGCCGTTCATGATCGACGCGTCGAGCTCGTGGCCGCCCTCCCAGTTGAAGACTGCGCCGCGGCCGGCGTTGAACAACGGGTCATCCTCCATCACCACGATCACCGCTTCCACGGCATCGAGGGAGCTTCCGCCGGCGGCCAAAATCTTCGTCCCCGCTTCCAGCCCTCTCCGCAGACTCTCGCCATACTCCACCCGGCTTTCAGCGTGGTCGTCCTTGGAGATGACACCCGCACCGCCGTGGATCACCAGCGTCCAGCCTGGTGACTTCGGTGGTGGTATTTCGCCGCCGCCGCACGCGCATGACAGGACGAGGAGCACACCACAGACCGAAATACTGACACCCCGCATAAGAACCCCCTTCACCTAAACGCCGGATGACCCGGCGGTGATATCCTCAGTTCTACCATAGGAAGGCTGCTTCGTATTGGAGTGTCGATGGCGACGCCCGGTCACAGGTCACAGACGCGGTATGACGAGCCGAGGAAAACTCGGGCCTGTCGTCTGCGTACATCAATTGTGCGCTGTTGGCGTTTCGTCCTGGTGGTGGTGTGGCTGGCGACTCCGGTTGCCGCGTTCGAAGGTCCACCGAGATTCGAGCGTTTGTCGCTCGAGGAGGGTCTCTCGCAGAGCATTGTCGAGTCCATCGTGCAGGATGAGACCGGCTTCATGTGGTTCGCCACAGAGGATGGCCTCAACCGGTACGATGGATACGATTTCGCGATCTACCGGAGCCAGGCCGGCAACCCGAATAGCCTCGTCGGCACCGAGCTCAAGACGATCCACCTCGATGCCTCCGGAGTACTGTGGGTCGGGTCGTTCGAAGGCGGGCTCAACCGGTTCGACCCCTTCACCGAGCAGATAACGAGGTACGTAAAGGATCCAGCGGACCCATTCAGTCTTTCCGGCCGGTCGATTCGAAGCATTGTCGAGGACGGCGAAGGCTCCCTGTGGATCGGGACCCAGGACGGTGGCCTGAACCGGTTCGACCGCAACACCAGCCGTTTCGAGCACTTCCGGCACGACCCGGACAGGGCGGACAGCCTCAGTCACGACGACGTGCGGGCGCTCCTGGTGGACTCTGAGGGCTCACTCTGGGTCGGCACTCGGGGCGGAGGCCTCGACCGGTTCGATCGCGCCAGTGGTCGCTTCGAGCACTTCCGGCACGACCCGGCGGCCGACGACAGTCTGAGCCACAACGACGTGCGTTGCCTGTTTCGAGATCGGGACGGAGGGATCTGGGTCGGGACCTATGGTGGCGGCCTCAACCGGCTCAACAACGACCGTTCTGGCTTCGAGCGATACCGCCACGAGGCCGGCCGCCGCGGCTCCCTCACCAGCGATCTCGTGACCTCGATGACCATGGGCCATACCGGCAGCCTTTGGGTCGGAACCGATGGGGGCGGCGTCTGCGTGTACGACGCCGCCACCGGCAATTTCGAGAGCTTTCGACACGACCCCACCGTTTCCGCGAGCCTGAGCGCAGACCGCGTGTACTCGGTCTTCGTGGACCGGTCCAACGTCCTGTGGGTCGGGACCTACGGTGGTGGGCTGAGCCGGCTCGACATCGCTGGCAAGCCCTTCCGCCACTTCGCCAACGACCCAGACGACGAAAACTCACTCGCCCACAACATCGTGTGGTCGTTCGCCGAGGACCGCCGAGGTCACATCTGGATCGGCACCGACAGCGGCGGTCTCAACCGATACGATGCCGAGGCAAATCGCTGGCGCCGTTTCCTTCATGATCCACAGAACCCGACGAGCCTGAGCCACAACACCGTACGCTTCGTGATCGTTGACCGCCACGGCGACGTATGGGCGGCGACCAACGGCGGCGGTCTCAACCGGCTCGACGCTTCGAGCGGACGGTTCACGCACTTCCGCCACGACCCGAACGACCCACACTCTCTCGCCCACGACGAACTCCGATCGGTCTTCGAGGACAGCTCCGGCAACCTCTGGGTCGCGACATTCGGCGGCGGCCTCGACCGATACGACCGATCGACCGGTGGCTTCATACATCACCGGCACGACCCGGACGACGACACCACGATCAACCACGATTTCCTGCGAATGGTATACGAGGACCGGGACGGGATCCTGTGGGTCGGCACCCACGGCGGCGGGCTCGATCGCCTCGACCCAACGACCGGCCGATTCACCCACTACACCAACGACCCGAACGACGGCACGAGCCTACCCAACAATTTGGTCTTTGCAGTCCACGACGGGCGGGACGGAACACTATGGGTCGGGACTTTTGGCGGCGGGCTGGCCAGCCTCGATCGGCAGAGCTCTCGCTTCACCCGATACCAGACCGATCACGAGCCCAGGTGCACCTCCGTCTACACTCTGCTCGAGGATGAAAGGGACAGGCTGTGGATCAGCACGACCAACGGGCTGTTCCGCTTCGACCCCGGATCGGGCGTTTTCCGGAACTTCGACACCACCGACGGCCTGCAGAGCGACGAGTTCAACGGCGGCTCGGCCTTCAAAAGCCCGAACGGGGCGATGTACTTCGGCGGCATTAACGGCTTCAACGTTTTCTTCCCCGATCAGATCAGGTCGAACCCCGTTCCCCCGAGGGTTGTCATCACGGACTTCCAGCTCTTCAACCGACCCCTCGCGATAGGAGAGCAGGTCAACGGTAGGACGATCCTCTCGAGACCGGTGCCGTTCACCGAGGGCATCGTGCTCTCGCACCGCGAAAATATCTTCTCGTTCGAGTTCGCGGCCCTGCACTTCAACGCTCCGGACAAGAACCAGTACGCCTACATGATGGAGGGCTTCAACGAGGCCTGGGTGCGCGCCGCTGCCGGCCGCCGATTCGCCACCTATACCAACCTCGCCCCCGGCGATTACGTCTTCCGCGTCCGGGGATCCAACAACGACGGCGTGTGGAACGACGACGGTGCGGCAATGCGAATCAGGATCACACCGCCCATCACCGCAACCTGGTGGTTCCGACTCGCCGCCATCCTGGCGATCGTAGCGGTCGTGATCATCGCGGTACGCCGGCGTACCAGGGCCGTACGCATGAAAACCGCACTCACCGCCGCGCACGACGCCCAGATGGCGATCATGCCCCAGTGCGCGCCGGAGATCCCCGATTTCGAGGTATCCGGCGGCTGCTGGCCGGCATTCGAGGTCGGCGGAGACTTCTTCGATTACCTCCGCCCGGAGGACCGGTCCCACGAGCTTCGGATCGCGGTCGGAGACGTTTCCGGCAAGGGTATGAAGGCCGCCATGACCGCCGTCATGTCCAACGGTATGGTCTTCTCCCGTGCCTCGCGTCCGGGAACGATCGAGCAGACCCTCACCGACATCAACCGGTCTATCCACCTAAAAACCGACAAGAGGATGTTCACCGCACTGTGCCTAGCCGCCGTCGACACGACGACCAAGGAGCTGTCGTTCGCCAACGCCGGCCTGTGCCAACCCTTGCGCAAGAGCAGCGAAGACATCGGGTATCTGGAGTCCGCCGGCCCGCGATTGCCCCTCGGCGCGCTTGCCGACACGAAGTACGAGCGCACGACCCTGCCGCTTGACCGGGGCGACGTCGTGATTCTTTTCTCGGACGGCATTCCAGAGGCCCAGAACGCCTCGGGGCAGCTCTACGGGTACTCTGCGCCGGTCGAGTTCCTGCGCCACCTGGCCACCGGCACGATGTCGGCCGAGCAGATCAAGCTGGCCCTCGTCGATCACGTCTTCGCCTTCGCCGGCGGCTCTCATCAAACTGACGACATGACGGTGGTCGTCATCAAGGCCCTCTGACCCCCGATCACCCCCGTTGAGAGTGATAGCCTTGATTCAGTAATCCATCAATCTCGGGGACATTCACCGGAGGTCGAAATGCGAGTGGTGGTATTCAAAAAGGTCAGACGGGTGTTGACCAGCCCGTGAGCGGGCCCGACACACCCCGTACGCGCCACTGGTTCACCTTCCTCGGACCGGGTCTGGCAATCGCCGCCACCGGCGTAGGCGCCGGGGACATGGTGGCCGCTGCCGTGGCGGGCTCCCGGTTCGGGTTGGCAGTAGTATGGGCCGCAGTGGTCGGGGCGGTGCTCAAGTTCGCCCTCAACGAAGGCCTCGCCCGCTGGCAACTGGCAACCGGCACAACCCTCCTCGAAGGCTGGGTCCGGCACCTGGGTCCGTGGGTGCGATACGTCTTCCTGGTCTACCTGGTGATCTGGTCCTTCGTCGTCGGCGGCGCCTTGATCTCCGCCTGCGGCCTCGCGGCCCACGCGCTGGCGCCGGGTCTTTCTGTTGCCGTCTGGGGGATCCTGCACTCGATCGCTGCGATGGTGCTGGTGACTATCGGTGGCTACAGCCGATTCGAGGGGCTGATGAAGTGGATGATCGGGGGCATGTTCGTTGCCCTCATCGGCTGCGCTGTGTGGTCGGCAGACGTCGGGGTCGTAGTTGAGGCAGCCCGTGCGACACACGTGCCGGAAGGCTCGGTCATCTACCTGCTCGGCATGATCGGCGGTGTCGGGGGCAGCGTGACCTTGCTGTCCTACGGTTACTGGATGCGGGAGCGCGGGTGGGACGGGGCGCGGTGGCTCGGTGTCGTACGCTTCGACCTCGGTGTCGCCTACGTTCTAACCGGTCTCTTCGGCGTCGCCATCGTGGTTCTGGCCGCCGGCACCCTGTATGGCTCCGGCACCGAGGTCGCCGGCTCGAGCGCCGTGCTTCACATGGCCGGCATGCTCGGCGACCAGCTCGGTCAAGCGGGACGCTGGCTCTTCCTGCTCGGGTTCTGGGCCGCGGTGGCGACCTCGATGCTCGGCGTCTGGCAAGGGGTCCCCTACCTCTTCTGCGATTTCGTGCAATCACTGCGAGGCTCGACTGAAACGGTCGATGAGCGTTCAGTGCCCTACCGCGCCTTCCTCGCCTGGCTCGCCATCCCACCGATGCTGCTGCTGGCCGTCGATCGGCCGATCGCGGTGGTCATCGCCTACTCGGTGCTCGGCGCACTGTTCATGCCGTTCCTCGCCGCCACGATCCTCGTGCTCTGCTCCCGCGAAGCTTTAGTGGGCAAAGATCTTATCAACCGCTGGATGTCCAAGATCCTGCTCGTGGCCTGCCTCGTTCTCTTCGGAACCCTGGCGGTGGTGAAGCTCACCGAAATCGGCGGAGGGTAGAAAAGCAGACCTCAGCGACTGGGCGAAGCGACATCATCAAGACAATAGGTACAATCGAGGCTGATGAGAATTCAGCTGCCATCAACCGCTGTATCCGGCGAAGGGGGGTGCGGTCGGGTTGTGAGCACCGTATTCCTCAGCGTCTTCCTGTTCATGGGGCTCGTCTTCTGCGTCCTGATCGTCGCCGAGGCCGTGCGCGAGCTCGAGACCTGGCGTTGGCGGCAGACGCCCTGTGAGATCCTTACCAGCGCGATCGAAGAAACGGGAGATGACGAAGACCCGTATCGGGCCGCAGTGGCCTACCGCTACACCGTTGCCGACAAGGAATACAGGGGCACGGTCATCTCGCGAGGAAACGACGGCGGCGGGTATGGTGCTGCTCAGGAGAACGCCGCCCGCTACCCATTGGGCGGCCACACAACCTGCTACGTGAACCCGAAAAATCCCGCCCAGGCGGTGCTCGACCGGCAGCTGCCGTGGTTCTTGCCGTTCATCCTCATTCCTTTGGTTTTTGTCGCTGTCGGCGGCGGCGGCATCTACCTCGTATGGAGGCCCTCGCCCGCGCGACCCGAGGTCGAGACACCGGTCTCCGACCGCGCAAAGGGGCACGGCAAGGGCACTTCCGTCGCCATCGCCATGGGCGTGCTCTTCATTTTCATCGGCGGGGTGCTGTTCGTCTTCATCGGGCTCCTGCCGGGCCTTCGACTGTGGCGCACCCAGGCCTGGCAGCCGACGCCGTGCTCGATCATCTCAAGCACCGTGCGCTCCCACTCTAGCGACGACGGCACGACCTACAAGGTCGACATCCTTTACGAGTACCGCTTCGGCAGCCAGACCCTGCGCAGCGACCGCTACGACTTCGCCAACTGGAGCTCGAGCGGTTACCGCAGTAAGCGGGAGATCGTCGATCACTACCACAAAGGATCCGAAGCGGTGTGCTACGTCGACCCGGATGCGCCGGCCGAAGCGGTACTCGAGCGCGGCTTTCGGCTCACCTACCTGGTCGGTCTGTTTCCACTGCTTTTCTTCGTCGCTGGGTGTGCGGCCCTGCATTTAGGGCTCAAGCAACGACCAAAGAGTCGATCATCAGCTGAATATGAGGAGCCGTCCGGACCGATCACCCTCGAGCCCACAATATCGCCCCTCGTGAAGCTGTTCGCCGCCATGCTCTTCGCCCTCTTCTGGAACGGCATCGTTTCGGTGTTCCTTTACCACCTGGTCGATGAATGGCGGCACGGCTCTCCGGATTGGTTCCTCGCCGTTTTCCTCGTGCCCTTCGTGCTCGTCGGCCTGGCCTCCATCGCTGCGATCGGGTACTTCTTCCTCGCTCTTTTCAACCCACGTCCAGTGCTCGAAATGCAGCCCTCGTCGCCTCGCCTGGGGGAATCGATCCACGTCCAGTGGCGCATGCGGGGCAATGGTGGTCGGATCAACAAGCTCAACATTAAGCTCGAGGGCCGCGAGGAGGCCACCTACCAACGCGGAACAACCACCCATACCGACAAGGAGACCTTCTGCAGAATGAGGCTCAAGAGCACCGAGTTCGCGGTGGAAATCGCCCAGGGCTCGGCACGGACGACGATTCCCGAAGATACGATGCATTCTTTCGAAGGGACGAACAACAAGGTGGTGTGGGCGGTCTCGGTCAAAGGCGACATTCCCCGGTGGCCGGACGTCAACGCGAGTTTTCCAATCCAGGTACGACCCCTGAGGTCTTCATCGTGAACACCCTCCGCATTACCACCAACGACAATCGCACCTGGTTCAAGCCCGGGAGCTCGATCTCCGGCAGCGTATCGTGGGTCACCGAAGACCAGGTAGAACACCTGGAGCTGCGCCTTTTCTGGTATACGAGCGGCAAGGGCAGCGAGGAGGCCGAAATCGTCGACCGCCTGAGTGTGGTCACTCCCGAGCCGAGCGGCGAGCGCCGTTTCAGCTTCAAGGCGCCGGAGGGGCCGTACTCCTTCTCCGGTCGTCTGATCACCCTCCGGTGGGCCCTGGAACTGGTGCTCGAGCCGTCGAAGGATGTCGAACGCCTCGATCTCATCGTCAGCCCACGGCCGGTCGAGGTCGACATCCGGCATATCCGCGAGCTGTGACGGGTCACAAAATCCCCACCCACAGGGCGGCCGACAACCCCTTCGCGGCTGGGCACATCGAGAATCTGCGTTTTCGCTCCGACGCCTTCGACCTTGCCTCTCTTCTCGACCGTCTGGAACATCTGGACTGGCGGGCAGCGATCATCGGCCCACAGGGCTCCGGCAAGACCACTCTTCTCGAGGCTCTGGCAGCCGAGATCGGCTCGACAGCACATCTGGTTTCCCTGCCCGGCGATTGCTGCCGGCCAGGTCCCACCATCCGCCAGCAGCTGCCCCGAACTATCAGCGTCAGCGATCTTGTGCTCCTCGACTCGGCAGGCCAACTCGGATGGATCACGTGGCGATGGTTGTCTCGTCACTGGCAACGCGTCGTCATCACGAGTCACCGCCCCGGACGCCTGCCGACACTCGTCGAATGCCACACCAGCCCACGGCTCCTGGCCGAGCTGGTCGGCGAGCTCACACCGAAGCACGCCTCCCGCCTCGAACCGATGCTCCCGGGCCTCTTCGAACAACACGGCGGTGATATCCGCCAGTGCTTCAGAGAGCTGTACGATCTTTTTGCGAGGATTTGATCCCCTAGAACCCCATATGCTCCAGCTCGACGAGCCCGGCGTTGACCGCCGCACGCGCTTCGTCGATGCGCATGAGTTCGTCGTCGGTCCAACTGGCTTGCAGCTCGGGAGAGATGATGAGGTCGACGACGCCCGAGCCGAGATCGAAAGTATAACTTCGCCCTCGAAAGGTGCCATCCAGGACGTCGCGGGTGATGCGCGCGACCGCTTCGGGAAGATCGACGGATACTGCAGCAATGACGACCTCGGGATACTCGCGTATCGAGCTTTGTCCCACGCCGATGATCTTGAGCCCGGACGACTGGACTGCGTGCATGATCTCAGCGTCCAACAGGTCTGTCGCGTACATCGCGACGCTGACAGCGTCCTCCGGCCACGGCGCGATCGCCTGCGAATCAGAAGCTTGGTAGGTCTTCCCCGACGGGAACCGCGATCGAAATCCCTCCTCAAATCCAGATGTCATGACGTCCAGCCACGAATCTCCGTCGCCGATCACGATGCCGACCCGATTGCCTCCTTCGGTCGCTGCGACAACTCCGCCAATGTAGGCAGCGCCGAAGGGTTGGAAATCGAGCACCGCGACGTTCGACGCCGTGACTGTTCCGGGTGAGAGCACAAACGCCGTCCGCGGATAGTGTTGCGCAACGGTCAGAACCTCTCGGCCAAAGGCCGACCCCACACAGAAGACGAGATCAATCTCCTCCTCTCCGAAGGCCCGCAAGGCCGCCCTGCGGCTCTCGGAATCCTTGACCGATACCCTGGTCGCCTCGGCGCCAAATTCCACCCGCAAACCCTCGAGAACGATCTCACCCTGAGCACGCCACATCTCCTCCACGGTTTCGGTCGTCAACAGCCGAACCCGAAAGGCGGGCCTCGATTCAACGATCTCCTCCCGACCACAACCCGCGACGGTCATCGTCAGGAGCACGATGGCAAATGACGTACGAGAGGCATTCATTCTTCTATTGTATGCACTACCATGGACGGATGCGATTAGATCTGTTGGTTGCCAGTCTGGACGCACTGCTCGAGGCGGACGGCGTGCGGGATTACTGTCCTAACGGCCTCCAGGTGGAGGGCCGGGCCGAAGTCAGCAAGGTCGTGACCGCGGTGTCGGCGTCGAGGGCGCTCTTTACCCGCGCGGTCGACCACGACGCAGACGTGATCCTCGTACACCACGGGATCCTCTGGAACGGTCCGGAGCCGCCACGCCTGGTTGGGTCCTACCGCGAGCGGGTGAGACTGCTCCTGGAGAACGACCTTTCACTGATCGCTTATCACCTTCCGTTGGACAGCCACCATACGCTCGGCAATGCGGCTCAGATGGCGACCCGCCTGGGCCTCGAGACCCTGGAACCCTTTGCGGAGCTCAACGGCCTCAGCGTCGGCATGTGCGGAGTTTTCAAAGAACCGGTGGAGGCGGAGGAGTTCTTCGCTCGCATCGCCGAGATCTGTGATCGAGAGCCCCAGGTCTTCGAGGGCAGCCGCCGCCTCATCTCGTCAGTCGGCATTGTCACCGGCGGCGGAGAGCGGGACTACCATCAGGCCGTCGCTGAAGGCTTTGACGCATTCGTCACCGGCGAAGCAGCCGAGTGGGTGATGCAACAAGCCGCCGAGGACGGCGTACACTTCGTTGCCGCCGGGCACTATGCGACCGAGCGCTTCGGTGTTCAGGCGATCGGTCGTTGGCTCGAGCGCAAGCACGGCATCGAGGTGGAGTTCATCGATCTGCCGAACCCGGTTTAGGAGCCGTCAGCGGTCAGCGGTCAGCGGTCAGCTAGGAGGGTGTAGGGCATTGATGGCGGATGGATTTCGGAGGGTCGTTTGAGGTCGTTTTTTGGCGAATTCGCAGGCTCATACTGGTGGTATGGGTCAAGAAATCGCCAAAAAAAGGGCCGAACGACACCCGAAAGGCGCCGCTGGTTCAATGCCCTACACCCCTCCCAGGATGAGACTTCGAATGACCCCACGATGTGCGGGCGTTCCTCAATTCACAAAACCGTCTTTGCCACCGTTGATGACGTCGAACTGCCGCTTACGCCGCAAACGGGCGAGGCGTTGCTCGGTGATCCATCGCTTGAGCCGTAGACGGCCGTTCCGCATACCACGACTGGGGCCGCCGGGTTCGAGGAGCGCCCAGGTCAAACCAACGGCGACGCTCACACCGATGAAGCCGGCAAAATCCTTGGTGCTGAGGAAACCCATGAACGCAAAGAGGATCTCCAGGGCCAAGAACCAACGGGCGCGGATCGGTATGACGAAGAACAGCATGATGGTGGCCTGGCCATTCAGCGATGCGAACGCCGCCACCATCACGGTAACCAATATGTACTGCCCCTGCATCAAGACAAACGCCGCCGGGGAGTCAAGACCCATCAGCATCCCCGCGCCGCGGACGAGCACCGCGACGACGGCCGCAACCAGCGTCACCTGGACGAGCAAAATCCAGAAACGCCGGCGACCCAGGCGCCTGAAAACCGAAGCCGCAAACCAATACAGAAACAGGAGCGACAGGAGGAACCACAAAGAAGCCGGGCCGAAGCCGACGAATGGGTAGCTGACCGCCTGCCAAACCGCGCCTCGATAGATCAGAGGGCCAAGTCTCAGAAACGCCGGGATGATGGCGGTGATTGAGAAGAACTGAAGCACGAAGGTCGCGAAGACCACTGCGATGAGAATCAGAACGTCCTTCGGCGGCGGTCCTCCACCCCCCATGAACACTCCTCGCCCTCTGGGATCTACCATTCCCCTCATGCTGTGAAGCATAACCCACTCCAATTCTCTCTCAACCGGGGAATCCAGTAGCGCCTCAGCATGTTATCCTTGTCGAGACTTGAGCGAGATTCACTCAAGTTTTGTGAAATCACTCTGAGAAACGATCCGGAACACGATCCGGAACCGAGGTAGACATGACCGAAACCACTACTTTTCCCGTTCTTCCGCTCCGCGAGGCGGTGCTGTTCCCCGGCGTCACCTCCCCAATCGCCGCCGGCCGGGCCGGAACCCTGAGAGCCATCGAGGCCGCCCTCAAACGAGACGACAAGTCGATCTTCGTCGTATCCCAACGAGAAAATATCGAGGCCGTCTCACCGGAGCTTCTCTACACCACGGGCACGGTCGCCACGATCGGCCCGGTGCAGAGGGGGCCGTCCGGGATGCGCCTGCTCCTGACCGGTGATCGTCGTGGGGCGGTGGTTGAGTTTCGCGAACAAGAGGGCTACCTCGAGGCGCAGGTGGACCCAGCCGACGAGATCGAGCCTCTCGACCCCGAAAATCCGACCTTCGTCGGGCTTTTCCGTGAAACGCGGGAGCGAGCCGCCGAGCTTGGTCGACGCGCCGGCCTGCCGAAGGAGGCAGTCGAGCAGTTTCTGGCCGAGAACACCGAGCCTGGACACTTTGCCGACCTCGTTGCCGGCCACCTCGACCTCAAGGCATCAGACGCACAGAAGCTGCTCGAGACCTTGCCGGTTGAGGAGAGGCTGCGCAGCGTGCTGCTTCACATCCAACGCCAGAACTCGGTTCTCGACGTCCAGGAGGAGATCAAGAGCCAGGTCCAGGAAGAGCTGGGTGATCGCCACCGCGAAATGTTCCTACGTCAGCAGCTGAAGGCAATACAGCGTGAGCTCGGGGATGACGGCGGCCGCGACGACCTCGAAGAGCTGAAGGAGAAGATCGAGGCGCTCGAGCTGCCGGAGGTCGCACGAAAAGAGGTCGACCGCGAGTTGGCGCGGCTCGAGCGTATGGGCCCTGAAGGCATGGAAGCACAGGTCGTGCGCACCTATCTCGAGACAATCTGCGAGCTCCCGTGGGTCGAGCGCAGTGAAGAACAGCTCAACATGGGGGTTGCGTCAGAGATCCTCGAAGAGGACCACTACGCGCTGCACGACGTCAAGGACCGCATCCTCGAGTTCCTCGCAGTCAGGATCATGCGGAAACGTCAGGAGGAAGCCGCAGAGTCCCGCGAGCAGGAAGAGGCGATCTCTGTGGAGGCTAACGATGCACCGCCCGCGGAAAAAGAACCCGAGGCGCCCAATAAAACCACCGCGAGAGAACCGGACCGCAATCCGATCCTGCTCTTCGCGGGCCCTCCCGGCGTCGGCAAGACCTCGGTGGCCACGTCCATAGCCCGCGCAATGGGCCGCGAGTACGTGCGCATTTCCCTGGGCGGAGTGCGCGACGAAGCCGACGTTCGCGGCCACCGCCGCACCTATGTCGGAGCGATGCCGGGCCGCATCATCCAGGGCATGAAGCAGGCCGGGACCCTGAACCCCGTCTTCCTGCTCGACGAGGTCGACAAGGTCGGCGCATCCCACCAGGGTGACCCCGGCGCCGCCCTGCTCGAGGTCCTGGACCCCGCTCAGAACAATACCTTCGTCGATCATTACCTCGGAGTAGCGTACGACCTTTCAGAGGTCCAGTTCATCTGCACCGCGAACTACCTCCAGAATATCCCTGGACCACTCCGGGATCGCATGGAGGTCGTCGAGTTCGCCGGTTACACGGAGGCGGAGAAGCTCGAGATCGCCCGCCGATTCCTCTTGCCTCGGCAGATCCGCCAAACCGGGCTTTCCGCCAACGAGATCGAGTTCAAGGATGACGCTGTGCGGGAGGTCATCACCCGCCATACGCGCGAGTCCGGGGTCCGCCAGCTCGAACGAGAGATCGGACGTCTCGCACGCAAGGTTGCCCGCAAGATCGCCGCCGAAGAGGTCGAGCGGTGCACAGTTGGCAGGGACCAGGTTTCCGAGCTGCTCGGACGCCCCAAGGTTCACCCGGAGCACGCGGCCGAAAGCGACCAGATCGGCGTTGCAACGGGCATGTACTACACGCCTGTCGGTGGGGACATCATGTTCGTCGAGGCATCACCCATGCCGGGCAAGGGTGAGCTCGTGCTCACAGGCCAGCTCGGCGACGTCATGAAGGAGTCGGCACGAGCGGCATGGTCCTTCGCCAAGGCCCATGCCACCCAGCTCGGTATCGCCGAGGAGGCATTCAAACAAGACGTGCACATCCACGTGCCGGCGGGTGCGATCCCCAAGGACGGACCCTCTGCCGGGGTCACGATGGCCACAGCGCTGGTATCAGCCCTCGCCGGCCGACCGGCCCGCTACGACGTCGCGATCACCGGCGAAATCACGCTCGCCGGCAGGATACTGCCCATCGGAGGCGTCAAGGAAAAAATCCTCGGCGCCGTCCGCGCCGGCATCTCGACGATCGTCCTACCGCGTGCGAACGAGGCCGATCTCGAGGACCTTCCGGACGTCATCCGCGACACCCTCGAGTTCCACCTCGTCGAAGAGCTCGGCGAAGCCCTGAGCCACACTCTGCGAGACGCGGGATTCGTCGACGGCAGACTGTCGTTCGAAGCCTGAACGCCAACTGGATCGCGCTACCCGAACCTGCTAGGAGGGTGTAGTGCATAGAGGGTGGATGGATTTCGGTGGGTCGTTTGAGGCCATTTTCCGGCGGATT